>JAKADW010000197.1 GCA_021820165.1 Bacillota bacterium | reverse complement strand
CTCTGGGGGAAATACGTCGGATTGGGATGGGTCGGCACAGTCGTCGGGATCGGTTTTTTGATCATAATCAGGAGATTCGACGTTCGCAGCCATTCTCCTTTGCGTCAATATTCTGCGTATTCAAAGGAAAAATTCCCGATTTTTGCCTTGGCGACTTGCGGAACGTGGGTACCAGCACGTGGCCACCCGCCAAAATGTCGGCCGGACGGGTTTCGAGTCGGCGGGCTTTTCTCTCAGGACGTCCAGACGTCCCGTGGCACCGGCAGCCAAGACAAAATCCTCCGTCACACGGGGCACAGGGTAATAAAAAACTGCTCTCTCAGGAGCAGACAAACATTTGTGCCTATAGGTAACGCATCTCCAACACGGCCCCGTTAGGCCTCTTTTCAATTCTTAGTGTAACTGGTAGCAAAACATAAGTCTACTTTTTTTGGCGGTTTTCCGTTAGGATGGCGAAGCCCGAGGAGAAGACCACGCCTTGGAGCCGCTTTGACAGCTTAGAGAGACTAGTGCGGGCAATTCTGAATGGGTTCCCGGCGGGATATCCGGGTTCGCGGCCCGGCAATGGAAGAGTTTAGTGTTCAAAGGAGGGGCCCGTGATAGGTGCTCGAGGATTCGCGATTCCGCCGCTCTTGCGCGATTTATCGTTCCGCCGCTATTGGGCGGGCCGTTCTCTATCGCTCTTAGGCGGCCAAATCAGTATGCTGGCGTTCCCGCTTACGGCGGTGCTGGTTTTGAAAGTGGGAGCCATGGGCATGGCGCTACTCACGGCTGTGGGAGCCCTTCCCTCTCTTTTTCTGTCGATTCATGCTGGGGCCTGGGTGGACCGCCGCGGCAGGCGCCGGCAAGTGATGATTGTGGCCGATCTGGCCCGGGCGGTGTTGCTGGCCTTGATCCCCACCGCCTGGCTTCTCCAAGACCTGTCGCTGGGGCTACTGGTGGCCATCTGGCTCACATTTGGTCTGTTCTCCGTCCTCTTTCGTGTGGCGTCCAGCGCGATTTTTGTCGCGATTGTGCCGGAAGAAGAGTATGGGGAGGCCAGCCGTTTGCTCTCGCAATCGCGGGCGGCCGGGTTTTTCATCGGGCCGGCACTAGCCGGTTGGTTGATTGACGCGCTCGGCGCACCGCTGGCGCTACTGGCCGATGCCGTATCGTTCGTAGCCTCCGCCGTCTCGCTGATGTCGGTGCATCCCCGAGAACCCGAGGGCCATCCCCCGGATCGGGGGCAACTGCTGGTCGGCCTGCGGGTGATTCGCGCCTCTTCCATCCTAAGACCCATGGTGCTCTCCCAGCTGACGCAAAGTGTGTTTCGTGCGGCCTTTATGGCCCTATACATTCTTTATGGCACGCGTCATTTGGACTTAACGGCGGGCCAATGGGGTCTCATTCTCGGCCCGAGTTCGGTGTTGGCGATGGTCGGCTCGTCGGTGACTCAGCCCCTTGTGAAGCCATTGGGGCTCGGGCGCGCCTTGATCGTCGGCACCATCATAAATACCGCGCCATTGATCGCCATTCCTCTGGTCGGCGGTCCCCATGGTCTGGTGGTCGGGGTGCTGTTCTTCGCCGAGGGATTGGCGGGGGCGGGATCCATGATGGCCGAGATTACCCAAACCACCATCCGGTCAGCGGCCGTTGGCCATGCTGTGCGCGCCCGCGTCTCTGGGGTGTTCTCCACGGTTGGAGCCGGAATGACTCCGGTGGGGGCGGCCCTCGCGGCGGTGCTGGTCAGGGTGGTTGGCATCCACGCCGCCATGTATGTGATCACGGTAGGCATGGCGACTGCAGCCCTCTGGCTTATGGTCCCGCCGGTGTATGGCCTCGTCCAAACCCGCGACCTTACGGCGGGAACGGATGCGTAGCCGACGTCACGGTTTGGAGAGGTTCGACCTCGCCATGAGCCTTCAGACCTGGGCCGCGTGACTATTCCCGCCACGTTGGGGGGACAGGCCAGCCTGGCCAACGTGTTCGTCACCCTCCGATGGTGCCAGCAGCAATATCACCGACGCGACGGGCACCATCATATGCCGGGCGACCCGGCGCGCTTCTTGCCGTCAGGCGAGACCATCTTAGATGGCCACGTCGTCCGTGCCGGATCCTCGCCGACCCACCATTGAGGCGTGGACGCGGCCGAGTGGCTTGAGCCGGACGACGGGAAGCTGTCACGTCCGGTTCTCAGGAGGAGTAGGGAGCCCTAAAGGCTCTCTACCTACCCGACTTGCTCCCATATGCAATGGTCGGAGGTTCGAACGCTCTAGACACATAGATCCGGATAGTCGCGACCGCGGTCTTGGTCCTGTGCCCATAACATCTCATCAGTGGTTCGCATGTCTTCACCGTCGACGGTGCCGGAGGTGGCGGCCCAGTATGTAGGGGAGCAAGTAGCCAACCACAGCCCATGGGATGTGGCGGCGTAGAGGCGATTCCCATGCCCGGCTCCACGCATCACGGGCCTGTTTCGGATCCGATTGGAGCAAGAATGCCAACCAAAAGCGCACATGGTGCCATGTTTCCAATTGCGCATACTGCGATGGGGAGAGGCCGTGGTCCTTCGTTCGCTTTTGCCACATCATTTGAAGGGCATGGTAGGCACGGGCCAAGTCCTTACTGTACCCGTGACTCACGTCTCGATACTGCACCAAGGGCCAATCAATTTTGAGAATGTGGGCCACTCGCGCGGCCTGTAGCCAATAGTCCCAATCCTCGGCCCCGTTCATGGCCGGGTCAAAACCATGAAGTCGGTCGGCTAAGGCCCGTGCCATCAGCACGGTTGACGTTTGGAATTGGTTCATCATGAAAAAATCGATATAGGTAATGGGAACGATACGGGGGAACCGTGGCACGGGGCGAAATTCCCGCCTACGGGTCCAATCGGCAACGATCAACTGCACGTCGGGATTACTCTGCGCCACGGCTAATTGCATCTTGAGCTTATCCGGATGCCACCGATCGTCTGCATCGAGGAAGGCCAGCCAATCTCCTCTAGCTTGACTCATCCCCACATTGCGCGCCAAGGCAGGACCTTGGTTGACCGTACGAAACACCTTGACTAAGGGGCCGTAGCTATCGGCTAAATCCCCAGTACCATCGCTCGAGCCGTCATCTACCACGACCACTTCATGTACTGGGTATGTTTGTGCTAGCACCGATTCAATGGCAGAACCGATGGTCGCCGCCGCGTTGAAGGCCGGGATAATGGCGCTGACAGTTACCATACACACGCATCCTTTGGTAAAACCATCGAAGATATTGTGGCTCGGCCTAAAAGGGCGACCTGACGCTGTGGAGTTTATAGCACCGGGACCAAAGGAATGTCAACCATTCATTGGTGTGGCTATTGTTTCCTTGGGGGGCGAGCTTTGCCGCGGAAAATTATCAGGTTCGGTAAAGAGTTAGAGCCATTCCCAATGCTCCAGTAGGTGAAACACGCCCAAACAACATGCAATGGCAGACCCGCCAACGGCAGCATACATCATAAGAAATCTCGTGGGTCTGCTCATGTGACTCCACACCTCCGATGGATAACGCGCCGCAATTGTGCCAATTTTTATGTGGCCTTCCTGGCGACTTGACGTAACCTCTCCTCTTCAGGTATGACAACCTCAGGCATGTGGCAAGGAGGGGTATCCCCTGAAGGTGTTGATTGTAGAAGATGAGGCGGCTCTGGCCCGTCTGCTGGCTCTCGAATTGGGACATGCTGGTTTCGCCGTGTCCACCGTTTCGACGGGGGGGCAGGCGCTTGCGGAAGCGCACGCAGGAGAGTTTGACTGTGTGATTTTGGACGTGATGTTGCCTGACCTAAGTGGCCTCGAAGTGTGCCGCCGGGTGAGGGAAACGGCGGATATCCCGATCATCATGGTTACGGCAAGGGGACAAATTCCCGATAAGGTAGCCGGACTGGAATTGGGCGCGGATGATTATATGGTCAAGCCCGTAAACACAGAAGAACTTGCGGCTCGGATCCGGGCTGTCGTCCGTCGTCACTCTAGCGAGGCTCCCCACCGTGACGTTGTTTATCAGGCCGGCAACCTCTCCTTGTGGGCAGATGCGCATCGAGTTATGGTCGATGGTCACAACGTCTCCTTAACACCCCTGGAATTTCGCCTGTTGGAGTATTTTTTGTCACGGTCAAACCGGGTGCATTCTCGTGATGCATTATTGGATGCGGTGTGGGGCGTGGATTTCGTGGGTGACACCAACCTCGTGGACGTCACCGTAGGGCGCCTGAGACGGCGACTCCGTTCAGCGGGCGCGGATCCGACCATCGAGACGGTTCGCGGTGTGGGTTATGTGCTCCGCCAGGAGAAGCCCTGATGGGACTCGCTGGTCGTCTCACCATCACCCTCATGGCTAGTCTGGCCACAGCGCTGTTGGTCCTCGGCGGGAGTCTGCTACTAAACATGGGGCACCATTTGGTGGCGCATTCCGCCAAGGAAAGCCGGGCAGTGGCCTACCAAACGGCGAAGCTCGCGTCCGTGGGGGAGAATGGTCAGGAACTCTCTTTGAACGACCCTGGAATGCTGGGGGCGGCTGTCGGCCGCTCTCACCTGTATCTGCAGGTGTCTCGTGGCCGTCATGTCATCCAAAAGAGTGGCGACCTGGGTAGGACCACTCTACCGATTGAGCCGCCTTC
>JAKADW010000196.1 GCA_021820165.1 Bacillota bacterium | reverse complement strand
CCCCGCGCATAGCCGTCCTGCCTTAGCTCTCCCGTATCCGGACGATCTCTTCCTAAAGGCGGATGAAGCCACATGGTTTGAAGGGGTGTGAGCGTGGTAAAACCCCCATGCTGCTTGTCAGATGGATTCTTGTGGCTTCGTCTGAACGAGCATCCCGACGAGGGAACAGGTCTATCGCTGGACGGGCAACGACACGCCTTTATCATGGTCCCACTTCGTACGCCATGCTGGGAAAGATGCCTCACATCATGGCATCTGGGCATAGAGTGTGGTGGCAGGATGAACGTGCTGATTGGTGGTGGTGGATGGGCATTTCCAAGGATGGAGGAAGAGTTAACTCGGCGAATATTCCGGCCGCGTTGGCACACGGGGCGGACGGGGGCGGCAAGAAGACATCCTTTATGGCTTCGCGTTTGGTGAGCTCGGGATCGACGAAATGCGCGCCGCCGCTTGGGTTGCTTACCAGAATTCTTGCCTATCCATGGAAGCGGCTGGGTTTCAATTGGTTGAGAAACGCCAAAGGTGCAATGGGAAGGATAAGATGGCCTATGGAGCGGGAATACATCCTCACCCGTAAGAGTGGAAGGCGCGGTTCGGCCCTCAGGGGGACTAGCGAATTTGATAGACAACGTCACCTTCACGGGAGCGTCCACCCTGACTCCAATGAACGCGCACCATCATTTGGCCTCGAGATGCTCCTGGGCTCCCTGACGAACTGAAGGATTGGTCGTTGGTGATAGGGCCGACGCTGGATGCGGTATAGTCCTTTTGCCACGGCTGGTCCGGCTGGTGTCGTGTGAAGATTGTGAACGTCGGGTCGCTGCCGTCCCGACCGGTAAAGCGAGCGTCGATACCCATTTTAGGGCTGACGGCAATGGTCCAGTGAGATAACCCGCTTTGCGCGATGCGCGTGGAGGTTTTGGCCTCCAACTGAGTAGCCGAGGGGGTCCCGTGATATCCACACCCTGCGGCAAGAATGACGACGGATGAGGCGACGAACATCAACGACGCGTGGCGCAAGTTGGGCACCCCCGGTTTTTCGCTACCTCCATCATCCGGTCTGATTGGGGGGGCGTCAACAAAAATCGTTGCCGTCAAGCGTGGGATTCCCGGCCATCTCGCGGGGGAACGTACGGCGGACGGGGTGAATTTCATCA
This sequence comes from Bacillota bacterium, assembly GCA_021820165.1. The sequence continues at coordinate 3,487 of JAKADW010000196.1, read as the reverse complement.
TAGCGCTGTCCCGGGAAGGCAAAATCCTTGGCCCTGCGCGCCAAAAGCCATGGGGGCATTCGTCCACGAGCAGCGTTCTACGGCTTAGAAGACTCTTAGGGGGATGATAAATGCTAAAGGGCATGCAGAACCTCTGGCGGTTTGTGGATTCCATTTCCGATGACGCCGAACCCCATCATCGCCGGGAAGTCTTTGGGTCAATTTTTGCCCTTGACAGAGAGGCCTTTCGGGAACGGGAAGCCAATGGCCTCTTGAGATTGGAACGATCGCTTGGGGAATGGCGACGGATCTTGGAGCGGATGGAACGGCGGGGAGTGGAGCGGCTGGTCTTCGAGGTCATCGACACGATGGAGCGGCAGTTTCCCGTTGAATGGCCGTTGGCTTTGGAGCTATACCCCATGGACCCCGACGATCAATTCGGAATCGAGCGGTTAGGTGGTGTCTCGGGATGGACCAATTGGACAGGAGACAGTATACATCTCGTTGTGTGGCCCAGTTGGTCTACCTGGGCGCACCTTCAATCGACGGTCGTACACGAATATCACCATCATTGGCGCGTGAGAGTCATGGGGAATGGCCATGACAGGATTACCCTTATGGAAAAAATCATCCGCGAAGGGCTCGCGGAGCATTTTGTGGAGGTCGCGTTGGGTCCCGCATCGCGTGGTCCATGGGTTTCAGCGCTGACGGCCGAAGAGGCTCGCGACCTCTGGTGGGAGGTGTATCGGTCGCATGCGAACGATGTGGGTGATAGCGCAGACGGCTACGTCTTTGGTGGTGGCGAGACGGGACTCCCCCTCTGGGCCGGATATAGCCTTGGCTACCATTTGGTTTCCTGGTATCGCGAGACGCATCCGACGGCATCGCTTCAGCGGTTGACGGCGACGGAAAGTGCTGTGTTCAGCTTAGGTCTCTAATGGCGCGCGTGGATGGTCGTGTGTCGGTGATGAGGGCAAACGCTGGGCCCGTGTCATCCTGGCCCAGCGGCCTCGACTAGCATTGTGCCCGATCTTGAATCGAATACCTGATGGAAGGGCCGGGCCCACCGAATGCGCATAGTCCTCATTGAAAGGTCTTTCGCTCGTTGGCCTCAAGAAAGCGTGCCATGACGAGAGAGTCCATGGGGCGTCCCTGGTAGAGAAAGGCCTCACGTTTTCGACCTTCCACGACGAAGCCAAATTTCTCGTAAAGGGCAATGGCGGGAAGGTTGTCCGCGTAAACTTCGAGCTCTACTCGGCGGATGAATCCCGAGCGTCGTGCCCAATCTAGTCCGGCCGCTAGCAACGCCGAACCAAGCCCACGACCGCGGAAGCGTTCATCCACCGACATGCCGAATTCCACGGCGTGCCTGCGGGCCCTTCGGGGACTTCCCATGGCGTCCCAAAGGCCGGCAATAGTGCCGTCGGTAGCGATCGCCACCAACATCACAGCATTCGGTCGGTTCTCGTGCCGTTTTATGACCTCCTGCTCATCGGTAACCGTTACGGTGAAGTCGTCAGCCGCAGACGGGAGGAAGAGGGTCTTGTCCGACAATAGGCGCCGCAAATACTCTAACATCGCGGGGGCATCGGCCGACGTCGCGCGACGAATATCGCACGGAACCTTGGTGGCCAGCTGGTCCATTGTCGCGTCAGACCATTCCACCCGGCGGCTCCGTCTTTCAAGAAACAAGACGTCTCGCCATGTTCTTTCCATTCGTCCGATCCGTTCACGATGGCCAACCACGCGGAATCCATGAGATAGGTGAAGATGAAGGCTTGCGGCATTCTCTGGGAAAATCCCCGCTGTAAGTGTCCAAAATCCGGCGGCTTCGCTCGCTTCGATCAGGGTACCCAACAACTGATGTCCAATGCCCTGACCGCGCGCGCCTTGAGAAATATAGATGCTGACTTCGGCGACCCCGGCATAAACGTCCCGATCGGAGACGCGACTTAATGCGGCCCAGCCGAGGACTTGACCCGTGGGCGTGCGAGCCACAAAGCGACAGGTGGGCACGTGGTGGGCGTCCCACGTCTCCCAATTCGGAGGCGACGTCTCGAAGGTGGCTTGTTTTGTCGCGATGCCTTCTTCATAGATCCGGCGAACTGTTGGCCAATCGTCCGGCCTCAGGGGATCAACTGCGATGGTGAGCGCCATAAGCTTCTTTCCCTTCGTTATAGGTAATGTTTGAGTTAGAATTCGCCTTGCGTCGTGGCATTCCTCCCTGTGGGCAGCAGAGGTCGTCATTGACGTGGAAGCCTCCTTCACCGACGTAAAGGCGTCATAGGAGAGCGGCCCTTCATGAATATCACGGGGCGGATAGTGGTTCCCCCCCCTTTTTTTTGCCCCGGGTGGACAATACATTTGGGAGTAGATGTCCGGAAGCGCCGCCGGAACGCCGTATGCGTGGTAGGCAGTGCTTGGCCGAGTAGGGCGACTGCATCCGCATGGAAAATTACTCGGTGTAAAAAACCCGTCGAATTTCTTGGTCGGTCAGATAGTTTGCATCTTGGCGGGCAACGGCAACGGATTGTTCCGGTATCCAATAATGACTGATTGGGGGCCATTGGGACGTGGCGGCCGTTAGACTCGAACGCACCGACTTCACGCCGGCGCATCGACGGAGTCTAGGCATAATCGGGTTCACGACAATCGAGGGATTCGGCGCAAGGTTCCAAGCGGTCACCGTCCAGCATCCAATTCCACGGCCTCGCGCAAGGTGCGAAAATTTTCCTCGACGGTGGTACCCTGCGTGACCACCGGAAAATCCACGCACTCGGCCACGTAACCCGATCCGTCATCAGACCGACTCACCGCTTGAATGGTATGCCGGGGCTTCATAACGGGATTCCACCTCTCCCTCATCATGCCGCCAAGGGTCCCCGTTCCCAAGGCCTGCAGAAGATATCGAGCCTCATCATTTATCGCTCCCTCGGGGGCGGGCGTGCATGAAGCTCGTTCGTCATCATCATCGAGGGCGGACGCCTTGGCTGTCGGGCAAAACTCCGCGTTAGTTATTGGTCGCGCGTCACCCGATGGCGGGTGTCGAGACTGAACTGGTCCAATTCAGCCTGAGTCACCAATCCGAGCTGCCACATGGATTTGAGGCAGGCCATCGCCGTTGTTCGACGGAAATCATCGAAAGTCCACTGGATGTCCTCATTGCGTTTATGGATGAGTTCATACAGTTTCAGATAGCGGTTATACGCCGTCAGGGTGTCGTCGTCGCATACGGTTCGGCATTCGCCTAAGATTCGATGGTAGACAGTGCCACCATCCGAACCTCCTTGAATACCCGCCTATCGGGCTCTGAAATCGTCATCTTGCGGCCCGCCTGATAAACCATCCTATCGTGGTTATGATATCGCATGGAATGAACAAGGGTACAGGGACTGACGCGACGACACAATGCGCGGTATCTGAGGTGCCCCATCGGCAATATGCCCAATGGGGTGGCAGAATTCGCCATCGGGACCATTTGGGGACACAACTACATCAATACAGGTCT
>JAKADW010000195.1 GCA_021820165.1 Bacillota bacterium | reverse complement strand
CGAATGGGGTACCCAGCCCTCATCGGCCACGGGTCGCGACGACCCCAACGCAGCACCTAACGCGTCGGCCAGGTCCTCGAGGACTTTGAAGTTCTCGGGTGCCTTGATACCTCGGCCACCCGACACAATGATATCGGCTTCCGTGAGCTCTAACTGGCCACCTTGGCTCTCCAGCACCTCGGTGACCACGGCTTGAAATTCGCTTGCGTCGACTTTGGGTTCGAGGGACAAAGGTTCCGACGCTCGTCCACTTTCCGTCACGGTTTGGATATTGGGGCGCAAGGAGAACAACTGCCGGGGCGAATCCACGGCTACCCTGGCGTACGCCTTCCCGGCATAAATCGGACGAATGGCGCCTAAACGCCCGTCGTCGCGACGATAAATCTCGGTACAATCACTGGCTAAACCGGATCCCAGCAAACCGGCCACACGTGGGGCCAAGTCCTTGCCCCAAGCGTTCGCTGGGAAAAATAGCGCTTCGGGATCCACCGCCTCGACCACGTCACCGAGTGCCTTAGCAAACCCATCCGAAGAATACCGATGATATGTTGGGGACGTGAGCAACAACGCCCGGTCAGCCCCGTAACGACCCAGGTTCTCCCCGAGCGCATCGGCGCCTTCACCAAATGTCACAGCGGTCACGTTCCCCGGGGCCAACTTCTGGGCCAACGACAACATTTCATAGGCGACGCGGCGTACTCGGCCGCCTTCTTGATTGAACACCACTAAAATGCCTGATGCCATCGGGACGCCTCCTTAAATTACCTTGGCCTCTTCATGTAAGAGACGCGCCAGTTCCTTAGCCGTATCCTCTGGCTCGCCGGTTAGAATCTTCGCTTCTGGCCGCTCAGGCGGCAAGGTGAGTTCTTCAATCCGCACCATAGGCGTAGCGTCAATGCCCAGCGACTCGAAGGCCACCGGCTTTAATTCCTTCTTCTTGGCCTTCATAATATTGGGCAAGGTAGGATAGCGCGGCTCGTTGAGCCCACGTTGGGCCGTAACCACTGCCGGAAATGGGAGCTCAACAATTTCCGAGGCTCCCTCCAACTCCCGTTCCGCCCGAAGGCGTCCAGCCTCCACATCCACCTCAAGCTTAATCACGACCGTCACTTGAGGAATGCCTAATTCTACCGCAACCAAAGGTCCTACCTGCGCTTGGTCGTCGTCCACGGCTTGTTTACCGGTCACAATGAGGTCAAAACCCTCATTACCCGCAACCTTGGCCAACGCTTTACTGGTGGCGAGACTGTCCAGCACTTGGTCGGTGGTCACGTGGATGGCCCGATCGGCCCCCATCGCCAAGCCCTGCCGCAGTGCCTCCTCGACCCGACTGGGGCCCAGCGAAACGACCACCACTTCTCCGCCAAACTTTTCCCGAATTCTAAGACATTCTTCAATGGCAAATTCATCATAGGGATTGATGACCCATTTAATCCCGTCTATCTGAATGGCCACATCTCCGGCATGGAGCCGGATTTTGGTGGCCGTATCGGGCACCTGTTTAATCATCACGAGAATCTTCATAGTAACCCCCCTAATCCTAATGAGCTGGGTGAAGATGAGCGATCAAGGCGTCCAATAAAGGCTTTTCCTGAGCGGGAAATACCGTTCGCAGATCGACCATTAGCTTCCCCGCCTTAACCCGCACAATGACGGGCGTCGGTCCACGGCGAAGGGCAGCCTCCGCCCGGGTCAATGTCTCAGGCGAAAGCGCTATCGTCAACACGAAGCTTGGCACCCGCGTGCCTGGCATCGAACCTCCTCCAATTTCCGACCAATCCGGTTCAATGTCAAGCATCAACCCTGGGCACGCCGAGGCGAGCCGTTCCGCCAACCCCTCGGCCCGCGCTTTCACCTGTTCCGCATCCATGCCAATCATTTGCCAAAGCGGCAAATCCTGGCCTCGTCCTTCACGATACCAGCGCAAGACTAACTCCAAGACGGCGAGGGTCATTTTGTCCACCCGCACGGCCCGCGCCAAAGGATGCTTCTTCATGCGCTGTATCCATTCGCGCCGCCCCACGACCAACCCCGCCTGGGGACCTCCCAGCAACTTGTCCCCAGAAAAAGTGGTCACGTCTACGCCGGCTTGAACCACCTCGTGAACCGTCGGCTCCTCAAAGCCATCAACGCTCAGGGGCAACAACACCCCACTACCCAAGTCCTCCATGACTGGGAGTTGATGCGCCCGAGCGATGGCCACCAACTCGGCCCGACTCACGCTGTCGACGAACCCGACTTGACGAAAGTTCGACTGGTGCACTTTTAATAGGAGCGCCGTGTTGTCATTGATGGCCCGTTCATAATCGTAACCATGCGTCTTGTTGGTCGCTCCTACTTCAACTAAGGTGGCCCCGGAAAGCGCCATCACATCGGGAATTCGAAACGATCCGCCAATCTCCACCAGTTCGCCGCGAGACACCACCACTTCCTTGCCATTAGCCATGGTGGCCAGCGCGAGTAAGACGGCGGCCGCATTGTTGTTCACCACCATGGCCGCTTCGGCTCCTGCCAAGTGAGCCAAAAGCCCTTCGACGTGCTCGTGGCGAGAACCGCGTTCGCCCGCCTCGATACGGTACTCTAAGGTGGAATATTGCGTCGCTACAGCCCCTAGGTGCCCCATCATCTCAGCCGGAAGCGGAGCACGGCCGAGGTTGGTGTGAATGATGACCCCTGTGGCATTAATTACGGGGCGCAAATGGGGTTCATTGAGCTCTCGGGCTCGAACCCGCACTCGTGCGTCAATTTCATCGAGAGGGGGGACCATGCCCCCCGTCAATACCGTTTGGCGAATTTCGTCTAACACTTGGCGTGCGGCCTCGTGAATCCAGGTTGCGGCCACTCCGGGGATGTCACCGCGTCCCCGAATGACCGTCTGCACGGCGGGAATCTGTCTCAGCCGCCCCTCACTTGTGTTCACTATATCCTCCCACCTAGTGGGTCTCGGGCTGGGGTTTCTCCTCCTCAATGACCCCAAGACTCGAGTCCACGATGATATGGCGGTCATGGTCGAACACCTCGTCGGCGTTCATGTCATAGAGATAGATCGCGTAGTTGAACGGCTGCTTGGACTCTTGCACTCCATGGTCTCGCATAGGCTCGCCTCCTTGAATACCTCTAGCCTGACCGCTCTAGTTCGGGCTCATCCCTGAAGCCAGCGGCTCACCTCAGGCGCCCAATAGGTGATGATCATGTCGGCACCCGCGCGACGAATGGAGGTCAGCGTCTCCATAATCACCCGTTCTCGTTCAATCCATCCGTTCTGGGCTGCCGCCTCTATCATCGCAAATTCTCCGGAAACTTGGTAGGCGGCGATGGGGATTTGCACGCGATCGCGGATTTCCCGAAGCACATCAAGATAGGGCAGTGCAGGCTTGGCTATCAACATATCGGCCCCTTCGGCCACGTCCAAAAGGACCTCGCGGAGCGCCTCACGACGATTGGCCGGATCCATTTGATAGGCGCGCCGATCGCCAAATTGGGGCGTGTTCTCGGCCGCCTCACGGAAGGGTCCATAGAAACCCGAAGCATACTTCGCGGCATAAGACATAATCGGCACATTGACGAAGCCGCTCTCATCCAAGGCTTGGCGAATCGCCTGAACTCGCCCATCCATCATGTCCGACGGGGCCACCACCGTAGCCCCCGCGCGCGCCTGTTCGACGGCTGCTCGGGATAAGAGGTCGAGTGTGGCATCATTGTCGACCTCACCGTCTGGCGTCAGAATACCGCAATGCCCATGATCGGTGTACTCACAAAGGCACAAATCAGCAATCAAGACCGCTTCGGGTAGCGCCTCGTGAAGCCGGCGGAGCGCCTCCTGAACAATGCCATTCGGGTCATAGGCACCGGAGCCCAACGGGTCCTTGGTCGCGGGGATGCCAAATAGCAAAAAGGCCCGCACTCCATCCTGATAGACCTCTTTCAAATGATCCACCAAGCGATCGGGCGTCCACTGAAAGATGCCCGGCATCGCCCCGATGGGGACCCGGCCATCCCGACCGGGCCGAACAAATACGGGATAAATGAGTTCGCTGGACGAGACCCGAGTTTCTTGAACCAAACGACGGAGACTCTCGCTTTGCCGTAAACGGCGTGGGCGTTCAATGGGAAACATGATGACCATTCTCCTTTTCAAAATAGGATTTCACTGACTTGGCCAAGAGGTAGAGGGAGGGCTCAGATGCTTCCGCTACCACGCGAAGCCCATAGTGGCCTAAGGTCCTCGTGGTCAACGGGCCAATGGAAAAACTCGGCACCTTGCCCACCTCGCGGCGGTCGTCCCCGTTTAACTGATCCATCAGATATTCCACCTGCGACGATGCAGTAAAGAGAATGCCATCCAGGGTTCCGCTCTTCAGCGCTTGATAGAAGGACAATTCCAATGGAGCGGGCTGATTCTCATAAATCACGAGCTCCTCCACCAAGGCCCCACGGCCCCGAAGATGGTCGCCCAAAAAGGTGCGATTCTTTTGACCCCCGGGAAAGAGCACCACGGCGCCGCGCAGAGGCACCGCGCTAAACGCTTCGGCAAGCCCCTCCTGACTGTATTCCGCTTCGGGCATAATTTCCGGCACGAGGCCCCGTTCCCTGACCCTCACCGCGGTTTCAGGTCCCACCACGGCAATCTTGGCGCGCAGTCGTCGCACG
>JAKADW010000194.1 GCA_021820165.1 Bacillota bacterium | reverse complement strand
GTTACCGATCGGGACAGTCTAGAGTCCTTGTTAAGCGTGGGCGGCATTGGTGGCGTGCCTTCGATTGAGGGGGCGGAAGGAGTGGGCACGGATCCCGCTATGGTCCGCAATTTACACCGTTTAGGGGTACGGCTCATGAGCCTCACCTGGAATGAGCGTAACCAACTAGCCGATGGGGCGGGCGAGGAGCCGGGCGGTGGCGGCGTGAGCCGTGCCGGCCGCGCGATTATCCAAGAGATGAATCGGGTCAACATGATTGTCGATGTCTCTCACATTGCCGAAGCGGGCTTCTGGGATGTCCTTGAAATCTCGACGCGCCCGGTCATTGCTTCACACTCAAATTGTCGTGAGTTAGCCAACCACCGACGCAACTTAAGCGATGCCCAGATTAAGGCGCTCCAAGACCAGGGGGGCGTACAAGGGATTACCTTCGTACGTCCCTTTTTGGGGGGGAGCGAAGACCTAGAGCGAGTCATAGACCACATGTGGCATGCTCTCGAGGTCGCAGGTTCCGATCGCCATCTGGGACTCGGCTCTGACTTCGACGGGGTCGACAACCCCGTGGGAGGCCTGGAAGATGTGACCGCCCTCAGTAAGCTCGCGGAGCGCATGAGCGCCCGCGGACTCAGTGATGAGACCATCGGTCGGATTTTCGGTGGCAACTACCTCGACTTTTTACGAAAAACATGGGCCTAAGGGGGACATAGGGTGAAGGTACATATTCGAGAAGGATCAGGCTTTGATGTGGCGGCGGACCTATTGGTGGTGGGTCTCTACCAGGGAACGACGCCCAAAGATTTAGATGTCAGGTTCAAGGGCGCGATTAACGAAGCGGTGACAAAGGGTGAGTGTACGGGAACTTGGCTTAGCACCTGGAGTTCCTATAGCTTGGGTGCTGTCCAGGCAAGGCGCGTGGTGCTTTTAGGACTGGGACCTCAGGATTCGGTCGGGGTGCGCGAGTGGCGTCTTGCGGCCGGTCAGGCGGGGCAATTGGCCAATCAAATGCACGCCCAGCATGTGGCCTTATGGATGCCCGATTCAAGCTTGGGTGCGGAAGAAAGTGCGCAATTGCTCACGGAGGGTCTCTTAGTTGGGTCTTGGCGTTTTTCCGGATATCAGGCTGAGCCCCCGCGCCAATGGTGGGAAGAGGCCACCCTGGTGGGATTGCCCGCATCGGCCGCTCCCGGGGTGCACCGCGGCGAGATTATTGCCCAGGGACAGAACCTTGCCCGGGAGTTGGGATTTCGACCCTCTAATAAACTTTACCCCGCCTTATTGGCTGAAGAGGCTTTGAAAGCGGGATCCGAGCATGGGTTTTCGGTGGACGTGTTCGACGAGACAAAATTGGCCGAATTGGGAATGGAAGCGTTGCTCGGCGTAGGGGCCGGTAGTGTGTTCCCGCCGCGCCTTGCGGTCATGCGCTATAACGGTGGGGGTCCGCGCACCCTGGCCTTGGTCGGTAAAGGCATTACGTTTGACTCGGGGGGCATTAGCCTGAAGCCTCCGGCGGGCATGGAAGAAATGAAATACGACATGCTCGGGGCCGGTGCCGTCCTTGGGGCTATGGTCGCCATCGCCGACTTGAAGCTGCCCATTAACGTGGTGGGCATCATGGCCATCGCCCAGAACATGCCATCCGGTTCCGCGTACAAGCCGGGTGACGTGGTTCGTGCCTTTAACGGCAAGACCATTGAGGTGACCAATACCGACGCCGAAGGTCGGGTAGCACTCTCGGACGCTGTCAGCTACGCCGCGCACCTCGGAGTGGACTGGATTGTCGAGACCTCCACCCTCACCGGTGCTGTGGTCACGGTCTTAGGTCACGAGGCGACGGGTTTGGTGGCCACCGACGATCCACTAGCAAGCTTAGTGTTGCAGGCCTCCGAAGCCGTCGGCGAGCGGGTGTGGCGCCTGCCCATTTATCCTGAGTACCGAAAGCTCTATCACTCCGAGGTGGCCGATATCAAAAACTCGCCCGGCCGAGATGCCGGCACCATAACTGCGGGGATGATTATCAGCGAATTTGCCGGGAACGTACCCTACGCTCACCTGGATATTGCCGGCACCGCCTGGACGGCGGCAGGGCCACTCAATAGCGTGAAAAATGGTCCCACCGGCGTCATGGTGCCAACCTTTGTCAAGCTAGCGGATATGCTCAGCCGTTAGGCGAGCACGAACGGGCCGGAAAACCGGCCCGTTTTTCTTACATCTGCAGGCAGAGGAATAAATTCCCAGACTCGTCGGTATACTAGGGCGAGGAGGCGACAAGGCTTGGCATTGATCAAAAACCCGACCTATGAAGTTCACCGTTTAGAGATGCGCGTAGCGCAACTGGAACGCGAATTAGCCCGTCTTCGCGCCAGTCGCCGGGTCTTACTGGAACTGGTGGCTTTCCAAGACCGCCAGCAGCGGCAACGCTTGGGCGCTCTGGAACGCGAAAATCGTCGGCTTCGCCATCGCAATCCTTACCAACCGTGACCAACACCCTCGGGGTATCTTTCCAGCCCCTGTCTTCCATCCTAGCCAGGAAGGGAGCGCAGGGCATGACCAGGCAGGGCTTTGGCGATTGGCTAAAACAAAACCGCAGGTTGGTGCTCCTGATTGCCGGTCTGACTCTCGTGTTTCTAGTCGTTTGGGCAATCGAGGCCGTCGCCAAACCGCGTCGTGCCGCCCCGATGCGGTTTGACGACGGCCCGGTTTCAGGTCATCGGATTTTACGAGAACAAGACCTCACGGGCGTCCTTTGACGCCCATTATCCTAAGCTTACCACTGTGAGCCCGTTGTGGTTCAGCGTGAGCCCTACGGGCTCCGTGACTGACACCGGTTACGACAAGAGTTTGGTGGCCGTTGCTCATCGCCATCCTATCCCGGTGGTTCCCCTTCAATGACGGCGGGAATAACACCGTGCTGCTAAGCTCCGCTGCTCGCCAGAGAGCGGCCATGAATATTCTTCGCGTGGTCAAGAGGGACCGTTTAGACGGACTAGACATCGACGTCGAACTGTTGGCACCTTCCAGCCGTAATGGACTATCGGTCTTCACCCGCGACCTGGCACGTCGCTTGCACTCGCTGCATAAGTTGGTCGAGATTTCGGTATTTCCCCTGAAAGGTATTTCTCCGGCCATCAGTGAGCCTACAATTATCGGACCTTAGCTCGGTCCGCCGACGACCTCGTGATGATGACCTATGATTATCATGATAGTGGCGGGACACCTGGATCGGTCGCACCGCACGGTTGGGTCAAGAGTAATGTCCTGGCGGCACGAAAAGCCGTCCCGGCGAAAAAATTGTTCTTGCGATCGGCCTGTATGGATATGATTGGGTGAATAACGGGGCACCGGGGCCCGTACCGACTGTGCCAGATATTGAGGCTAAAGCGATGGCGGCACATTATGGCGTGCCCATTCACGATGTGGCCTCAGAGTCGCAGAACATGTTCACCTATACGGCCAGCAATGCCACCGGACACGTGGTCTGGTTCATAGGTGACCGTTCTGCCAAGGCCCGAGTACAACTGGCCCGCCATGAGCGTTTAGGCGCCATTTCCCTCTGGGAAATGGGCCAGGAAGACCCGGCTTTTTGGTCCCGTGTCCCTTAACGGGGGACGGTTGATGGTTAGCAACGACGCCACATTGCTCTTGGCAATTTTCTTGGGATACCAGTTGGCCGCACCCCTTTGGCGCGGTTCGAGAGCTAGTGCAGCCGACCTTTTGGCGCTGTTAGCCAGTTTTACCGTGCTGGGTTTGGTGCCGGCGCTTAGCTTTACGGGCCTTCGGCTGGGGTGGCTGTTTAGCGGAAGTTTGCTTAGCTGGCAAGCCATAGCCCGAATGCGCCGGCAAGGCCGGGTGAAGCCTGTCTATTTAGCCGTCTTGGACGGGGCTGGGGCATGGGCTGCACTAGTGCTGGCAGGTTCCAGCCTGGCGGCCGTGTTCGCCGGGGGGACTGCGGGAATTTTTTTGGCCATCGCCATCGGCCCCTGGCCCCGCTGGTTGGAACGAACACTGGAACCAGCAGAATGGCTCCTCATGGGGGCCATAGGTCTCAGGACTTTAGTAGCGGCGGCTTGGGGTCCGAAATGGGAAACCTGGCCGATATTGTTGATGATGGTTCCCTGGCTTATACTCTGGGACGTCGTCGGCGGAACCAGGTCAACACTATCCACACGATGAAGAGAACGATGACGGCAGCCAAGAAGTAGTGGGTCCATCCCCCGAGGTCCTTCCATCGGTTTCCAAAGGCGAAACCGAGGTAGGTGAAGAGGACGGTCCAAGGCAGAGCGCCTAAAAATGTAAAGCCAAGAAAACGTCCCACCGACATGTCAGCCACCCCGGCAGGGAGAGAAATGTAGGTGCGAATCCCCGGTAACAGTCGGCCAAAAAATACCGCTCCATCTCCATGGCGTTGAAACCACGCATCCGCCCGGTCCATTTCATGACGGCGCAGACCCACATAGCGCCCGTAGCGCTCCACCAGGGGGCGTCCGCCGTAGCGGGCGATCCAAAATCCAATGAGGGCACCCACCAACCCGCCGGCAAGCCCGGCGGCCATGGCGGCCACCAACGAGGTGCGATGCGTATAGGCCAAGTATCCTGCATAGGGGAGAATGATTTCGGAGGGCACCGGAATATAACAACTCTCTAGTACCATCC
>JAKADW010000193.1 GCA_021820165.1 Bacillota bacterium | reverse complement strand
GGACGAGATTTGTGGCGCAGTTGGTCATTGAAGGCGGGAAAAGTCTCGCCGGCGATGTGGCGGTGATTGGGTCGAAAAATAGTGCCCTGCCAATTATTGTGGCGGCCGCCCTGGCCGCCGAAGGGGTCACTATTCTCGAAAATGTGCCCCGTTATACGGACATTCTGGACTTATGTCAAATTTTACGGGATCTCGGCGTGTTGGTGGAATGGCTCGCCCCCGATCGCTTAAGCATCGAGGCCAAGGGCCTGAATACCCATCAAGCCCGCTATGACCTGGCCAAAAAACTCCGCGGGTCGACATACTTGGTCGGGCTTTTGCTGGCACGTTTAGGACAGGCCGACGTCGCCTTCCCTGGGGGATGCCAAATTGGATCACGCCCAGTGAATTTTCACATTCAAGGCTTTCAGGCGCTCGGGGCGACGATGTGGCTCGAGCACGGCTCCATTCAAGGAACCGTACCCGGGCGCCTTCGTGGTAGTCGCGTCTATATTGAACGGGCATCATTTGGAACCACTTTAAATCTTATGATTGCCGGCAGTCTCGCGGAGGGGACCACAGTCTTGGAGAATGCGGCCATGGAGCCGGAGATTGTGGATGTGGCGAATTTTTTGAACGCGATGGGGGCGAAGGTCCGGGGGGCGGGAACGAACTTGGTGCGAGTCGAGGGCGTCAGCGCCCTTCATGGGACGCGCCACGAAATCATTCCCGATCGTCTGGAAGCGGGCACATATCTTCTCGCGGGCGCCATTACCGGCGGGGTGGTCACGGTCGCTAATGTGATCCCGGAGCACTTACGGACCGTGCTGTTGAAGTTGAATCAAGCGGGCGCACAAATTGAAGAGGACATGGACTGGATACGCGTCGTCAGCCCCGCGCGGCTTCGCGCCGTGGACATCGAGACCTTGCCCCATCCCGGATTTCCGACGGACTTGCATCCTCAAATGGTGGCGGCGTTGGCGGTGGCGGATGGGGTCGGGGTTGTGCAGGAAACCGTATTCGAGAATCGCTTTGGCTACACCCATGATCTGGTGCGGTTGGGGGCGGACATTAAAGTCGATCGCGAGACCGCCATCATCCGTGGGGTCGAGCGATTGACGGGAGCGCCGGTCGAGGCGCAGGATATTCGTGGTGGGGCGGCCTTGGTCTTGGCGGCTTTGAAGGCGGAGGGCGAAACGGTGGTCGATGGGGTGGAATACATTGATCGCGGCTACCATCAATTGGAACAGAAGTTGACGGCCTTGGGGGCGTCCATTCGGCGGACTGCATAACCCCAGGCGAAGGAGGCGTTCATCATGCCGGAAACGGTGGTGGTCGCCGTGGCACGTACGCCCTTTGTGAATTTTGGCGGGGTATTGAAAGATGTGCCGGCGACAGATTTGGGAGCCATTGCGATCAAAGGGGCCCTCGGGCGAAGTGGGGTCCCTGCAAATGAGGTTGATTACGTTTATATGGGTCAGGTCGTTCAGGCCGGGGCGGGCCAGATCCCCTCACGGCAGGCGACCATGAAGGCAGGGCTCCCGGAAACGGTGCCTTCGGATACGATTAATAAAGTGTGTGCGTCGAGTCTTAGGGCGGTTAATCTGGCCGATATGGCCATTCGGCTGGGGGACATCCGCACGGCGATTGCCGGGGGTATGGAGTCTATGAGTCAAGCCCCATACCTGGTGCAGGGAGCGCGCTATGGGCTTCGCATGGGGGATGTCCCGTTTATCGATTCCGTGGTCCGCGATGGCCTTTGGTGTAGTTTCGGCCAGTGCCATATGGGGGTCTATGGCAGCGAAGTGGCAAAGGAATATCACATTTCGCGAGAAGAGCAGGATCGCTTTGCGTTTCAGAGCCATCAGCGGGCCGTAAAGGCCATCGACAGTGGCCGCCTTGGAGAGGAGATTGTTCCGGTTACGGTTGCAGCCAAAAAAGGGGAGCCCGTGGTGGTGAAAGAGGATGTCGGTCCTCGGCGGGACACGAGTCTCGAGAAACTGGCGCGACTCCGACCGGCGTTTCAGGACGATGGAACGGTGACGGCGGGCAATGCGCCAGGGCTCACGGATGGAGCCACTGCCTTGGTGGTCATGGGCCGTGAGGAAGCGGTGCGCCGTGGTCTCGAGCCCTTGGCTACCATCGTGAGCAGCGGTTGGGCGTCCCGGGAACCGAAATACTTACATACGGTGCCCGCTTATGCGGCCGAAGTGGCGCTTTCCCGGGCAAACCTCAAGGTGCATGACCTGGCCTTGGCGGAGATAAATGAGGCCTTCGCCGCCGTCACCCTCACGTCCATGCAGCTCTTAGGACTCTCCGAAGAGCGTGTGAACGTCAACGGGGGAGCGGTCGCTTTGGGGCACCCCATTGGGGCGTCAGGGGCACGGATTTTAATGACGCTCATTTTGGAGCTCAGGCGGCGTGGTGGCGGCTATGGATTGGCCGCCATTTGTAGTGGTGGCGGTCAGGGTGAAGCGACGGTGGTCAAAGTCTAGGAGGAAAAAAGTGGCAACATTTTTAGTCATCGGTGCGGGCCAAATGGGAGCGGGTATCGCCGAGACGGCGGCGACGCATGGTTTCACGGTCTATCTTCACGATGCCCTCCCTGAGGGCTTAGCCCGAGGCATGGAGAATATCCGCCGACGGTTGGAACGGAATGTGGAAAAGGGGAAGTTAAGGGGGGAGGATCAAGCAGCCATTCTTTCTCGGCTTCACCCGATCGCCTCCCTGGAGGAGGTGTCCCTGGTGGATCTGGTGATTGAAGCCATCATCGAGGACGAGGCTTCTAAGCGCGCGCTCTTCGAGGCCCTCGACCAGCACTTTGGGCCCGACACGCTGTTTGCCAGCAACACCTCATCGATTAGCATCACCCGGCTGGCTCGGGTGACTCGCCGTCCGGACAAGTTCATTGGTATGCACTTTATGAACCCCGTTCCCGTGATGGCCTTGGTGGAAGTGATCCGTGGCGAATTAACGAACGATGCGACCGTGGCAAAGGTGGTGCAATACGCCGAGGCCCTGGGCAAGGTGCCCGTCGAAGCGCATGATTTCCCCGGTTTCGTGGCCAACCGGGTGCTCATGCCGATGATTAACGAAGCCATCTTTGCGTATGGCGAGGGTGTCGCGGACAAAGAAGCCATCGACACGGTGATGAAGCTGGGTATGAATCATCCCATGGGCCCCTTAACCCTGGCCGACTTCATTGGCTTGGACACCTGCCTGGCCATTTTAGAGGTGCTACATCAAGGATTCGGCGATCCGAAATATCGTCCCGCTCCTCTCTTAAAGAAAATGGTCGATGCCGGCCTATACGGCCGAAAAAGCGGGCGTGGCTTCTACCAGTACTAGATGGGTAGGCGGGACTAGCTCCAAGGTCCCGCCATTTTCTTGCCCGGGACAGGGGTGCGAGAGGGGGCTTTCGCTTGAGGTTGCCCCGGCAGCGGAAGCTTGGATGGCGACGTTAAGTGCAAATCCTTGACATATTGGGGCAAGGTTACAAAGTGATAGCCTTCCGCTTCCAGGACAGGCAGGATGGCCGCCAGCGCTTGGACGGTTTGGGTGCGATTGCCGCCGCTGTCATGCATGAGCACGATGGCGCCGGAGGTCGCGTTGGCGAGGACCTTTTTGGTGATAAAGGAGGTGCCAGGGCTGGCCCAGTCACGGGTATCGATTGACCACAGAGTGACCGTGAGATGTTTTTGACTGAGGGCATTGACCAGTGCCTTGTTGGAGTTTCCGTAGGGGGGACGATAGAAGGGGGACAGCGGGATGTGCTCTTTTTTCAGGAGCGCCGTGGTTTTATTCATGTCCCTGATGACACCCCCGACACCGACGCGATAATAGTTAACGTGATCATAACCATGATTGGCGACGGTTGAGCCTTGGCGGACAATGTCCTTGACGATGTTGGGCCATTGGCGCACTTCCGTGCCCAGGACGAAAAATGTGGCGTGCGCATGATAGCGGTTGAGGAGTGAGAGAATCTGGGGCGTATAGGTCGGGGAGGGCCCATCGTCGAACGTCAGAGCAATGATCTTCTTTACCGGGATGGCTGGGGTGGGACCCGTTGGCGCCTTAATCCTCGGGGTAGAGATCACCCGCGTGGCACCCATAAAGGCGGCCACCAATGCCAAAAGTCCGATGGCTTGCCACCATTTTCGCATCGTCATCCTGTCTAACCTCTCTTGTCCATGAGATATCGATAGGTATGATGGCGGCGCCTCGCTTATGAGACGGGCAGGAATTTCTCTCTTGGGGGCGAAAGAGTCATTAAAAGGGGTGGGGTCATGCGGTCGTGGGGCTTAGGCATTCTGGGCGCGGGAGCGCTTTGGGCGATTATTGGGGGGTGGCGCCATCTTTGGCCCCTCTTTCATGGGGCCGGGGGATTGGCGCTGGCCGGTTGGCTTATCGGCATGATGGGGCTGGCCCTTTTGGTGGGGCGGCGAAAGGGTGGGGCTAAGCTCCGCTATGGTCTCGGCGTGGTGTTAGCCGCCACAGGGATGGCGCTCTTGGCCGTCGCGCACGATGGTCAGGGAATTTTGACCGGACTCAGGCTCGGGTATGGCGGGGCGCTTTTGGCCGTGCTGCCGCATAGCTATCGGCTCTATCGGGGGGCTTCCCTAAAGCGGGAGGTGGTCCCCGCTGCACCATCGGTGGGAGAGGAGGCCTTGCAATAGATAATCACGCGGAATTACCGCATCTGACGCGGGACGGT
>JAKADW010000192.1 GCA_021820165.1 Bacillota bacterium | reverse complement strand
ACATCTTGTCTGAAATTCCGGGGGTTTCCGAGGTGGTTGCCACCCGGCCGGGTCCAGGCGTTAGGGCGGTTGCCCCGACATGAACCTCCTGACAGTACGGGTTCCCGGAAAATTGATGTTGATGGGTGAATATGCGGTGACCGAACCAGGACATCCCGGCGTGGTCGCGGCCATCGATCGCTATCTTCAGTGTCAGCTACGCACGGCCCCGTTATTTTCCGTGGCATTCGGCAATCATAGGGGCCTCGTACTGAGTGGGACTACGTGGGAGCATTTGCTGAACCATTTAGCCGCCAACCCAGCTTTACAACTCCCGGCCCAAGCGCTCGGGATATTGGATCAATATTTTCACGACCTGGTGATTGAGCCTCGTCCCTTTGAGCTACGGATCACCAACGAGCTTCAGGCATCGTCGGGGACGAAGTATGGACTGGGATCAAGTGCCGCATTGACAGCGGCTATCATCGGCGGACTTCTGACCTGGATCCTGCCTCGTCCCGCGGCTAAAGAAGAGATTTTTAAATTGGCCGCTTTGGCCCACCTTGCCGTCCAACCGCGGGGGTCCTTGGCCGATGTGGCGGCCGCCGTCTTCGGCGGCGTCATGTGTTACCAACGATTTGACGCTGAGCGGGTCATTCAATGGCGGATGCATCAACGCCTTACCACCCTCGTCGAGCGTCCTTGGCCGGGTCTCATGGTGACCCCGCTGACGTCGCATTTTCCCATCCCCTGGCGAGTTGGTTGGACGGGCCAAGCCGCATCGACCCCTGTCATGTTAGACCGGGCCGCTCGGTTTCGTGGGGACCACCCTGAGGCATTCGCCGATTTCTTGACGCGAAGTGATGCGGCCGTCAGGGCTTTTGTGGGGGCGCTTCACACGCTTAGTGGCCAGGGGCTTAAGGAAGCCGTGCGGCAAAATCGTCGAGCCCTACAAGAATTGGGGACCCGGGCGCGACTCGGAATCGAAACGCCGAAAATGCAAAATGCCTTGGACGTGGTGGAATCCTGGGGAGGTGCCGGGAAGTCGTCGGGCGCAGGAGGAGGCGACATCATTGTCGGATGGATTGACGGCGCCCAGCTGGGAGACCTCGACCGCGCCTGGAATGGTCTCAATATCGACACTCTTCTCCTCCGCTGCGACGAGGCAGGTATAGCGTTTGGGCCCGTGGATCCTGACGAATAAATTACCTTCGTTGGTGTGATCCTGGTCACGATGTTCGATGAAGGCAACTCGTATGCTCTTCATGGACAGAGACTTTGAAAAATAGGAGGTACCACTTTCCATGTCTGAGCCAGCGATTATTATCAATGCACCAATGTTGCCCCCACCCGTGAAGCACCAAACGATTCTAGGGACCCTGGAGGCCGTTCCCCAGGGCTTCTCGGCCCTCTTAATTAACGACCATGACCCGAAGCCATTGCTATACCAGTTGGACGCTGAACAGCCTGGGGCATTTTCGGTCGAATATCAGGAATCGGGTCCCACACGATTCGCGATTTTATTGACGCGGAATTAAGGACTTGGGGGTGGCATGGGGCCACCCCCAATTTTATTATCGCGCGAGGTCTGGCCGATAAGAACCGGGCTGCTCGGCTTTAAGGCTAATAGCCCAGCGGTTCCACGAGTTAATTGCGATGACCGCGGCCGTTAGTGCCGCAATCTCACGCGGACTAAAGTGCTCTTTGATTAGACGATATGTGGTGTCGGACACTCCGTTAGATATGGCGGTTACGGCTTCCGCCCACTCCAGTGCGGCACGCTCGCGCGGTGAGTAAAAAGGTGCTTCGTGCCACGCAGACAGGGCATAAATGCGCTGTTCGCGCTCTCCGGCATGTCGCGCTTCCTTCGTGTGCATGTCGAGACAATAGGCGCAGCCATTGATCTGCGACACCCGAATTTTCACGAGTTCTAAAAGATCCCGAGGGATTCCTGCGTGATGGGCGACGGCTTCTAATTGCACCATGGCATCTCGCGCCTCGGGCAACACGGCACTCCAATTGACGCGCGGCGTCGCATCAACATTTTCAATCATGGGCGATCCCCTCCTCATATCAGCATGCCACACCAGGACGATGGTCGCGTGATGCACATCACATCCAAGGAACTTGCTATGGATGGATTTTGCGATCCCAGACCTCGGAATGGGGAGAACAAAAAAGCCCCGGGGACTCCATGCCGCCGGGGGCAAAAAGGCAAGGGCGGGAACGCGGTTCTGGAGCTTCGTTCCGGCCATAGGGTCTGCGAATGAGGCGTGAAGGGGTCGCTGCCGGAGAGCTTCTGATTTTGTCTAAGAACAAAGCCGATTCGTTCAAACACGGGCTAGGCGCGATCCGGACCGTCCAGCATGACAGCTCCAACCCATAGCACGACATCTCGCGAAGTCCAATTTTCTAGCGTGTGAAGGTGGTTTTGAGGGATTTCGACGAAATCGCCCGACTTTGCTTCCAGGGTCTCTTGGTCTAGTTGCATCGTCAACGTGCCATCCAGTACGTAGACATATTCCAGTTTGTCCGGGTGGCGGTGTTCAGGGTACCGAGCCCCCGGAACCAGTTGGATAAGCTTGCCGGTTCCTTGTCGTTCATGAATCAGCTCTTTAGCGGACACACCATTAACGGGCGTTGATTGCCAGGGAAGATCAGTCGTGTGAATGATTGGCATTGGTTATGCTCCTTTCGCGAGGTCAACACCCGTTTAGTATGATGCGCTTAAGCCTCGAACGTCAATGTGCTGCGTGGCGTAGCCAGTGACTCGGTCGCGGGTCCGCCGATACTAACAGGGCGACCGAGGTTTGCTAAACAGTACGTCCACGGCGGACGTCATTTCCCGGCCCTCAGAACTCTGAGGTTACCATTGAGGCAAAGGTGTCGGGAACTTTTTGGCGATGGCGCAGGAACTAGGCGCTGAATTCCAAGACATGAATCTTGGCATCACTTCCGACGTCGAATCAGCTTAATACTGGATATTCTAGTTCGGAGTATGACATAATACTCATAGAAAGGGGTCGTGCAAAATGACAGAACTGCCGATCGACATCGATCAAGCGACACTCAAGGGAATCGGTAGCCCGGGGCGCGGCGATCAACTGATCGAAGACGCCGTCCGGCGTTTGTTATTCGGGATCGGAGAGGATCCGGAGCGGGAAGGCCTTCGCGACACGCCACGGCGCGTCCGGACCATGTGGGAGGAAGTTGCTTCAGGAATCGGGCGGGATCCGGCGGATGAGCTATCGGTCGAATTCCACGAGGACTACCAAGGGATCGTTATGGTACGAGACATTCATTTTTATTCCCTCTGCGAGCATCATCTTCTCCCGTTTTTTGGGGTGGCGCATGTGGCGTATCATCCGGCCGATGGCGTTCTGACAGGGCTGTCCAAACTTGCGCGAGTCGTCGAGGTTGCGGCGCGTCGACCTCAGGTGCAGGAACGCCTGACACGGGACGTGTGCCACGCGTTGGATCAGCGGCTACATCCTCAGGGGGCATTCGTGGCCATCTCCGCAGAGCACTTGTGCATGGCCATGCGTGGCGTCGAAAAGCAGGGGGCCCAAACCATCACAATGGAGGCGACGGGGACGCTCGCTCCAGGGGGTTCACAATATGAAATGCTGCTAAGGCAGTTACCAGGATTGGTCGGCCGTTTATGAGCCGCGACGAGATCGTTTTGGGGGATCTTAAGGCGCTCGGGTTGAGCATATTAGGGAGCCGCGTGTATTTGGCTCTACTTCAGCGGGATGAACCGGCGACGGGATACGAGTTAGCCAAGGAATTAGGGGTTGCGCGGGCCAATGTTTACGATGCGCTGCGGGGGATGGTCCAAGCAGGATTTGCCCGCTCGCTGACGGCGCCGGACGGGGGAGTGCGGTACCAAGCGGTACCGTTTGCGGAAGTTGGGGAGGTTCAAATCCGGGACATCGTGGACCGAGTCGAGCGATTGCAAAAGACCCTTCCTGCCCTGAGGCAACGGCCTGGCATTTTTCAGGGAACGGGTTGGCCCGAGTTCCGCCAACAAGTTGAGCGCGTTATGCAAAGAGCCCAGAATTCCATCCGCATTGGAACGTCGGTTCGTTCCGCTCGCGCCATCGAACCGGTGTTGGACATCGCAAGGCCTGTCCCCGTTCGCTTTGGTTGCTGGGACGGATGCCCGGAATCGGGCTGCGGCATTTGCCGACCTCCCGTTCAAAGCCTACATCGATGGACTCGCGAACCGGCATGTTTAGTTGTGGTAGACGATCGTATCGCCGTGGGGAGTTGGGGAGATCCCGAGGAGCCTACCGTGCTCTCCACCGATTACCCGGCCATTGTTGAAGGTTGGCGCGCGCTGCTGGGCGCGCCCCGGTCAGGATAGGAAGTTGGCCGTAGCGGACCTGAAAGTCGGGGTGGGTTACAGGAATGAACGGAGTCCACCCGGGATAGGCGCTGATTCGACTTCTAAGAAACTGACCCAACCGGGAACACCTCCAAAGTGGCGGGCCCCCTTGAGACGATGGAGCAAGCCCGCGCCGACCCACCCCACCCCCGCCGGACGCCCGAATGCCCAAGCTCTACAGCCTCTCCTATTCCGGAGGGGAGGGGCATGTGCTCGCCGGTTATGAATGGCTCATCAACGCATTCATGCAACGTCCTGAAGGCAAGAATCGTCGGTGGATTTGCATGAGCGCACCCAACCGTCGGGAGCGGCACCCACGTACGCCAGCGTTTCATCGGCCGGCTCCCCTAGTGCGA
>JAKADW010000191.1:854-4723 GCA_021820165.1 Bacillota bacterium | reverse complement strand
GAATATGGTCGGGAACCCCTGCCGGAGGAGATCGCCAAGGAGATGGGGATCACGGTAGAGCGGGTGCGCGAAATTCTGAAGGTGGCGCAGGAGCCGGTTTCCTTGGAGACGCCGATTGGCGAAGAAGAGGATTCGCATCTGGGAGACTTCATCGAAGACGAGGATGCGCCGGCCCCGGCCGAGGCCGCAGGATATCAACTCTTGAAAGAGCAGTTGGAAGAAGTGCTGGACACCCTGACCAACCGGGAGGAAAAGGTTTTGCGGTTACGGTTTGGTCTGACCGACGGCCGAGCCCGGACTTTGGAAGAAGTGGGGCAGGTGTTCGGTGTGACCCGCGAGCGTATTCGCCAAATTGAGGCCAAGGCTCTCCGTAAGTTGCGCCACCCTACGCGCAGCAAGAAACTGAAAGATTATCTCGACTAAGTATTGTTGGAAAGAGATGTCCTTCTTCGTTCAAGAGGAGGGACGTTTCTTTGTTGCCCGGGGAAGGGCATACTAACGATAACACTAACGATGGGGTGAGGAACATCTGCGGGATTGCCGGGATGTGGCGGCGCGATTGGCGTACGACACCAGAAGAGATCGGGCGGATGCTGGACGTCTTGGAGCATCGTGGACCGGATGGGGAAGGGCTGTTTGTCGACCATGGCGTGGGATTGGGGATGCGGCGGCTCGCGATTCGGGACCTCTGTAACGGCGGTCAGCCCTATGTCTCGGAGAACGGTCAAGTCATCGCGGTCTATAACGGTGAAATCTATAATGATGAAGAATTAAAGGCCCGGGTGCGGGCACGGGGCCACCAACTGAAGAGCGAGGCGGACGGTGAAGTGCTCGTGCATCTCTATGAGGAGGACGGGCCGGAATTTCTCACCCGTTTAACCGGCATGTATGCGATTGCCCTATGGGACCGACGCCGGGAAGAGCTAATTTTGGCGCGCGATCGTATCGGGCAAAAGCCGCTCTATGTCTGGGAGGATACCCATGGGTTGGCCTTTGCCTCCGAAGTCAAGGCCTTTTTAGCCATGGATCAATTTCAGCCGAAAATCGACGAAGAGGGATTACCGAGTTATTTAGGCCATCGATTTTCCCCGGCTCCCGACACGCTCTTGAAAGGGGTCACGAAGCTTCAGCCGGGGGAGGCCATGCGAATCACACGGGATGGCCGACGTCATCGATGGCACTATTGGCGCCCGGAGTTTCAGGAACCTTCGACAGAGGGCAGTCTTTCGAGTTGGGCGGAGGAATTGGACGCGACGTTACAAACCGTAGTGGGAAGCCATTTAGCCTCCGACGTGCCGCTGGGCCTCTTCCTCTCGGGAGGACTAGATTCGAGCCTTTTGGCGGCGCTGGCCGGCCGAGCTACCGAGAACGCCCCGGAAGCCTGGTCGGCTACCTTTCCCGAGGCATTTCCAGGTTATGACGAGAGCGCGTGGGCTAAGCGGGTGGCGGATCAGTTTCACTTGCCGTTCCACCCTATTAGCGTCAATGAAGCGATAACGGCTGAGCGGGTGCGGGAGCTCGCCTATGTCTTGGATGAGCCTATGGGGGATCCCACGGTTTTGCCCTTAGACGGGGTGGCGCGGGCCGCCTCTGAGGTCACGACGGTGATGCTCTCTGGAGAGGGAGCTGACGAAATCTTTGGTGGTTATGCCGGTTATGGGGAAGTGGCGAGTTTAGCGCGGCTCCGTTATGTGCCGGAGGCCATCCGGCGCTGGTGGGGGACAACCGGGCTTCCGGGGGCGGGGGCTTTTCGCCGGAGCCTCGAGGCTATACATGGCCGCTATCGAGGAGTGGGCTTTACCTTCTCCCCGGAAGAGCAACGAGTGCTGCTGGCTCCGGACTTGGTCAAACCTGACCGGCCTTCATCCGTCAGCCGCTATTGGGAAGAGCATCTCAATCTCTCGGATTTGCAGGCCATGCAGGGATTCGACATCCGCTGGTTTTTGCCCGATGACGTCCTTTTGAAAGCGGATCGTATCGGGATGCATCATAATTTAGAGGTGCGGGTGCCTTATTGTGATCATCGCGTGGTGGAATTGGCGCTGAAAATTCCTTTGGCCCTTCGGCGACAGGGGACGATGGACAAACGGGTGCTTCGCCGGGTCGCGGAACAATATTTGCCGCGAGCCGTCGTCTACCGGCCTAAACAGGGATTTCCCACACCCTTGACTCGTCTTCTTGTCGGGCCACTCTACGATCTGGCTTATGACACGCTCACGTCGGACCGGTTTCGGGCCCGTCGCTGGTTTAAGCCCGAGGCGGTAGAGGCGTTGCTGGGGCAGCTGGCCGGTCGGTCATCGGGGGCTGCCCGCAGAGTGTACGCCCTCATGATGCTGGAATTGTGGGCCGAAGAACTTGTGGAGGGCCGGCGCCATAAAGTTAGTCGGCCGTTTTCTGGTCGGGCGAGGGTGCCGTCAAGTCAATAGCCGGGTGGCCGCTTCTCGCTAGCATGGGCGGGCGCTGGATGCCATAGGCTACGCGCGCCTGCCGTAAAATTAACGCGACTTTTTCCTTGGCTGCTTGGATGCGATAGATGTAATAGTCGCAGAAGTCGGGGTCTGCCCACTCAAATGCATGCTCCGCTTGGGCTAGTTCGTCTAATGCTTGATCCAGCGCCTCGCGCCAGGGATTGGTGCGGGCTGTGGATTGAAGAGCCATGAGAATCCCTCCTTAAAATGTGCACACTTCATCCTATGCAGGAGCCGGAGGGAATATGACAAAAATTCCCAGAACGCATCTGTTAGAATGAAGGAAAGGCGAGGAGGTGGCGCGATTGGCGGAGCGAGTCCCGGACTTGTCGTTGGTGCGGCATTTGAAAATTAAGGGGCGGAACGAGGAAGCGGAACGATTGTTGGCCGTGTGGTTGTCGGAGGATCCCGACAACCCGCGGCTCCTATTTGAAATGGCGCTTATTTTAGATAATCAGGGGCGCGAGGTGGAGGCTATCACCTATTATCAATCGGCACTCGCCGGAGAGCTCGATGGGGCACATCGGATTGACGCACTGATTGGGCTTGGTTCGAGCCTCCGTGTGGTCGGGCGCGTTTTTGAGTCGCAGCAAGTGTTGGCGGAAGCCCGACGCGAATATCCGGGCCATGCGGCCCTGGATGTCTTCTACGCATTGACGTTGGAGCAGCAGGGAAATTATGGGGATGCCATCCGGACATTGCTTTCGGTGATTACGGAAACGGGGCGCGAACCCTCTTTGGACGAATACCGGACGGCCATCCGCTTCTATCGTGACCATCGCCACGATTTCCGACCCCCGTCAAGCCCGTAACGAGAAAAAGGGCGGATGGCCCGCCCCTTTATTATCAGCGCATGAGCGACAGCACTTCGCGACGCCGCTCGGCATCCTCACGAAAGAGCCCCCTGGAGGTGATGGTGGCCGTCTTACTGCCGGGCTTTTGGATCCCGCGCATGGTCATGCAAAGGTGTTCCGCTTCCATCATCACCAAAACCCCTTGGGCAGAGAGTTCCTCGTCTAGAGTGTCGGCAATTTGGTTGGTGAGCCGCTCTTGCACCTGGGGGCGCCTGGCGTAGGCCTCAACCAGCCGTGCTAACTTGGAAAGCCCGGTAACCACGCCTCCTTCCGGAAGGTAGGCTACGTGGGCGTGGCCATAAAAGGGCAACAAGTGGTGTTCACAGGCGGAATAAAAGGGGATGTCTTTGACCACCACGACCTCATCGTGGTCCACGTGAAAGCGGGTGGTCAGGACCTCGCGCGCATCCTGGTGAAGGCCACTAAAAATTTCCGCATACATGCGGGCTACCCGAGCGGGGGTATCTCTCAACCCTTCCCGGTGAGGGTCCTCGCCTACGGCCTCTAAAATCATCGCCACCGCCTGGCGAATTTTCTCTTGATCAAT
>JAKADW010000191.1:0-844 GCA_021820165.1 Bacillota bacterium | reverse complement strand
TAGGGGAAGGGGGGGCCAACACGTCAGTAGACATGGTTGTCCACTCGCTATCCGTCGGGCTCAAAGTCTCAGAAATCTTTCGATTGCTCATGCGGCTTCCTTCTCTCTAGAAATGCTCACTAAAATCATCCACCGATGCGAAACATTTCCACCCGGGGACGCTTGCTGGTGGCTTCGGTGCGTTCTTCGGAATAGCGTACGCGCCGGTTCAACCAGATGGACTGAATATGAGAAGCGATCGCAGCGTCGCTAGCATCGCTTCGGACGAGGGAGCGCAAATCCATCCCCCGTTCACCAAAAAGGCAGAGGTAAAGTTGCCCCTCCGGTGAGAGTCGGGCGCGCGAGCACCCTTGGCAAAAAGGTTGACTCACCGAACTTATAATGCCGATCTCTCCCTGACCGTCCTCATAACGAAAGCGGCGGGCCACATCTCCCGGGCGTTTGGGGGGCAGGGAAGCTAGTGGCCAGACGGCTGAAATTTGGGTTAAAATCTCTTCCGCCGGCACCACATCGTCGAGTCGCCAGCCGTTGGCGGTGCCTACGTCCATATATTCGATGAAACGTAGGATGACGCCTCGTCCGCGAAAGTATTGGGCCATGGGGAGGATGTCCTGGTCGTTCACCCCCCGCTTGACCACCATGTTGACCTTTACCGGATGAAGGTCCGCATTTAGGGCGTGGTCGATGGCGGCCAACACTCGCTGAACCGGGAATCCGACTTCGTTGATGGCTTGAAAACGCGTCTCATCGAGGGAGTCAAGACTAATGGTGACCCGGGAAAGTCCCGCTGCTTTCAGCGTCCGGGCGCGCTCCGCCGTAAGGAGCGACCCGTTGGTGGTCATGG
>JAKADW010000190.1 GCA_021820165.1 Bacillota bacterium | reverse complement strand
GGGTCCTCCTGTTCGTGGCTATGGTCCTCGTATTCTTGCCGCAGGTTCCCCTTAAGAACCCGACATTTCAATCCCTCGCCCTCGTTGTAAAGCTCGTGCGCCATGGGCTCTGGCAGTCTATCCAACAAGGGATCCGCCACTACCGCTCGTGGGGCACACACATCTTCAAACGGTCCTTTTAACGATAGGCGTCGTCCGTTAAGATCAGTCGCGAACCGGTTTTTGACGCACACCCCGGGCAGGTGCCATCCAGCTCCGGGTCACAAGTCAGACACGAAATCCGGTAGCACTGGTGGCACGCCCAGACCACTAACTCCGTCCGCCCTTCGGCGCTTTCGCATGGACATTCCATCACGATCCCTCCGTTACCGAATCAAACTGCGCCTCCTCCGTCGAGCCCTTGAGCGCCCCGGTTTCCGTCTGCCCGCGAGTCACCGCCATGGCAATGGCATCGAAGTATCCGGCCCCCACCTCCCGTTGATGTCTCACGGCGCGGTACCCGCGGCTTTCACCGGAAAACTCGCGTTCCTGTAGCTCCGCATAAGCGGCCATGCCCTGGTGTCGGTAACGGTCAGCCAAGTCGAACATCGACCAGTTGAGGGCATGGAAGCCCGCCAAGGTGACAAACTGAAATTGATAGCCCATGTCCGCAAGATCCTCTTGAAAACGCGCCAATTGGCGGTCGGTCAATTTCCGTTTCCAGTTGAATGACGGTGAGCAATTGTATGCTAGCCATTTCCCGGGAAATTGCGCATGGATGGCGTCGGCGAACTCGCGCGCCTCATCAATGTCTGGTTCAGCCGTTTCACACCACACCATGTCGGCCAGGGGAGCGTAGGAAAGGCCCCGTTGGATGGCCGCTTCAACTCCGCTTCGGACCCGGAAGAATCCTTCGGCGGTCCGTTCACCAGTCAAAAACGGAGCGTCCACCGGATCGATATCCGTGGTCACCATGGTGGCCGCATTGGCGTCCGTTCGGGCAATGATCACCGTCGGCACACCCAAAACGTCGGCCGCAAGACGCGCGGCGGTCAGATGACTCTTGGCTTCCGACGTCGGAATAAGGACCTTCCCGCCCATGTGGCCGCACTTCTTTGCCGATGAAAGTTGATCCTCTAGATGGATTCCCGCGGCTCCCGCTTCAATCAAAGCTTTGACCAATTCGAAGACATTCAATATTCCCCCGAACCCCGCTTCTGCATCGGCGACAATGGGCACATACCAGTCCAATGTTGGCCCTTCCGAATCGGTACGGCATACCTGATCGGCCCTCATCAGCGCATGGTTGATCCGGCGAACCAAGGTGGGCACGCTATTCACCGGATACAGCGATTGATCGGGATAGGTCTCCATCGCCAGATTACTGTCAGCAGCGACTTGCCAGCCGCTCACATAGATGGCTTCGAGCCCCGCACGCACCTGCTGCACCGCCTGATTTCCTGTCAGAGCCCCCAATGAACGGACCAAGACGCGCTCGTTAAAGAGACGTCGAAGACGTCGAGCACCCCGGTCTGCCAGCGTATGCTCGACCATCACAGACGGACGCAATGCCAACACGTCCTCCATCTGGTAGGGACGCTGGATTCCATCGTTCCATAAGGCCTCGAGCGTTTCCATCTCTGTCATCGCCATCCTCCCTTAATCGCATGGTGAAAATCTTTGACCCCATCTTACGGACCTTCATCAATAGCGGCAGGGATATGGCGGTGAATTAGCAGAATCGCGCCGCGAATGAGCCGTAGGCCCATGTGATTGGAAGACGGTTGCCAGTCCTCGGTTTCTGATCCAGAATAAAGCATTATCACGAGGAGAAGCCCAAAACACTCCCAGAGGAGGCTGACCGACCACGGACAAAACCCCAGCAATCGCCATCAATCCCATGGACCTCGACCTTTGGTACGAAGGCCCCACGGTTGTGATTGCGGATAAGCCGGCTGGGTTGCCGGTACATCCTGAATCTTTCGGCGGAACCCGCACCCTGGTAAATGCGTTACTGGCCAACAATCGCTGGCTCGCGAACATGGAAACTAGCGATGCGCCGGGTGTCGTTCACGTTCTTGAGCCCGAAGACCGAGGCATGGTGGTTGTAGCCAAGTCAGAGGAATCCTATCAGGAACTGATGGCTCTCAAGGAGGCCAACGCCCTCCGGTTTTCGTGTCGGGTGCGCGTAAGCGCGGCCGTGGAACCGGCTCCCCTAGCGGGGGTTACGGTCGTTGATCACCAGCGCTACGGCGATCTCTCCGTTTACGATATTGAGACGAGCATGGGCGACACCGGAAAGCTTCGGCGCGAATGGCTCCACCATGAAGATGCCGTCACGGTGGTGGTTTACCGCGTGTGGGTGCCCATGGCCAAAAAGTCTCTCGATGTCGGGCTCGGAGCCCGCGTATGGCTCCCCCGGATTGACCTTTACACCGCCCCACCTTGAAGTGTGTGCAACGGAACGAAAGAGTTTCTTTCGTCGTACGGATTTGGTTTTATTGACCATAGTCTCACAGACGAGGCCAACCTGGCGGAAATGCGGCGACTTCGGGGGCCCCTTGAACGGGGAATCCCTCTGATTCTCTTGGATGGGCAGACGTCCGTTGGTTTTGACCGACGGCGTCTCAAAGCGTCTCTAGGACTTTACTAATGGCGGAGGTGTAGCCATGGCTGAATGGAACGGCTCACTCAGATTGACGGCGGATAGCATCGAAGCACTCGACTCCTTTATCCATCACCCCGATATGCGGAAGGGTGATATCTTCCAACAAGGCGTGTTGGAGGTTAACGATCATGAACACATCGATTGGATTATCAAACATGACTTGTTCGAGGGTGTGGTTATGCATTTAAGCCTGATGGGCGATGACGGCACACGCTTTCTTGCCGGGGATGGCATGGTGCTCCAAGAGGCCGAAGATGCCCTTCGCACCTTCGCCGTGGAACACAATGGCACCGCCTACCATGTCTCGGTCACGGAGGACCGGTAACCTCACGACCCATACTCGCACAAAAGCCGCGCCCCAGAACCTTGGGACGCGGCTTTCCTCATGAAGCCCGGCTTTAGGAAACGCCAGACTTGAACAACATAATCCAAATGGACATGCCCACCATGCCCAGCGCTATCAAAAACACTAAGTAGAGCGGGATGAGTTGCCAAGCCAGCCCCCGGCTCTCCTTCAAATGCATGAATACCCCTAATTGCAGCGCGGCCTGCAGTCCCGCCAACACCAGGATTACGGCTAGCAAAGCCAACCCCGGCAATACATGGTTCATCACTAGAAAATAAGCGGCGAAGGTCAAGACCAAGGAACCAATGTATCCGGCAATTTGCACGGTGGGGAACTTTTCTTCCTCGAAACGCGGCTTCAAAAACGTCAGGTTCTTGTCGTTATCCTCTTGATAGGCCGCTTCAACCGTCAGAATCTCAGTCGCTTCCTCAGACATACGCCCGTCCTCCTTCCCTTATTCCGTCGCGCGTGAGGTAGCTCATACGATCTTCCCGTTCAGGTAGACAAACGTGAAGATGAAAATCCACACGATGTCCAAGAAGTGCCAGTACAGCGAATAGGTGAAGACTTTCCGCGCCGTCTGAGCCGTGATCCCCCGCTTCTTCAACTGAAACAGTAGGGTGATCGCCCAAAAGATGCCGAAGGTGACGTGCGCACCGTGCGTCCCGACCAAGATATCGAACGCGGAAAGGAATCCACTGGTGTGCCACGTCGCTCCGATAGCCGCGAAGCTAATGAAGTCATGAATTTCCGTCCCGACAAATCCGGCCCCCAACAACACGGTGACAATCATCCACCCCATCAGCGCCTTGACATTCCCACGCCGCATGGAGTAAATCCCCAACCCAATGGTGAAGCTGGACGTGAGCAATAGGAGGGTTTCCAACATCACCGGCCCCATTTGAAACAGTTGATTCGACGAAGGACCGTTGGCGACAGCACTATGATAGACAGCGTAGGACGAGAATAGGCTCCCGAAAATCAACACGTCGGTCACCAGGAACATCCAAAATCCGGTGATCTTGATGCTTTCCTTCTCGTTCGCAAACTCAATGGGAAGATTCTGAGCCTCTTTTTCTTCTGCCAGTTCCAAACTCATCCTTGCATCCTCCCTAACGAAGCCTCAGTGCTCCGCACAACGTCCGCTTCGAGGTGATGGTGGTCATCATAATCAAATCCACTCATGAGCAGGCAGGCAATGACGCCGAGTCCGCCGATAATGGCAATGGGCCACCACTTAAAGGTCAGGCCAAAGCCCCCCACAATGAAGGCCATGCCAATCAGAAAGGGGATCCCTGAGTTCCGCGGCATCTCGATGTCTTGGATATCCTCCGGCTTCAGGTCCGCTAGAGACTGGCCCCGTTGCTTCATCACCCACCAGGCATCCCGCTCGTGCACCACCGGAATGCGGGCAAAGTTGTATTCCGGTGCCGGCGACGGCAGCGACCACTCGAGGGTACGGCCACCCCAAGGGTCCCCGGTAAGATCGCGTTCTCCGTATAAGTAACTCCAGATGATGTTGTAGACCAGGACCACAAACGCCGCCCCCATAATAAGGGCCCCAAAAGTCGAAATGACGTTGAGTTCATGCCAACCCAGCCCGGCCGGATAAGTGTACATGCGCCGAGTCATCCCCTTCAGGCCTAACATATATTGCGGCGTGAAGGTGACCCAAAACCCAATGAAGAAGAGCCAGAAAGCCACTTTCCCCTGGCGTTCATTAAGTTTCAT
>JAKADW010000189.1 GCA_021820165.1 Bacillota bacterium | reverse complement strand
CGCGATTGTCCCCTTGATTATGGCGCTGGTGGGCCACCCTTTGGTTCAGGTGCCGGAGGTGGCGGTGTTGTTTGCTGCCGTGCATCTCTTGGAATCTCAGATTCTTGGTCCGCGCATCATTCGCTCGCAGGTGGGGCTTCACCCCGTTTTGTCCGTCTTGGCCCTGATGATAGGCGCAGACTGGCAAGGTGTTTGGGGAGCGCTCTTTGCCGTACCGGCGGCGGGGATTTTGGTGGCCGCATGGGTGGCGGCGGTGCGAGTGTGGCGTGAGCGGGTCGTCCTGCCCAGCCAAGCGGCCAACCGGTCCAGTGCCGAGTCTTTCCACGAATCGTCCTCCGAGCCGCGAAACATTCTTCCTGAAAAAGGCGTTTAGATTTCACGATGAGGTATAAAGGGGGTCCCCCGATTCGTGGCTGAACGCCGGCAGGTGGTTGAGGCCTGGTTGCTCCGATACAAAGATCGTGTCTACCGTCTGGCGTTTACATTGCTGGGAGACCACGAAGCCGCCCAGGATGCAGCGCAAGAGGCTTTGTACCACGTCGCCCGATGGTGTTTTCAGCACGAAGACTTTGAACCGACGGATGCCTGGGTTTGGCAGGTGACCCGAAATGCGGTGCGGGATTTTGCTCGCCGGGCACTGCCGAAAACGGTCTCGCTTGACGACACGATGTTGGCAGGGGATCACTCCGACATCGGGATTGAGGTGCGACTGGACGTGGCGCGCGCCCTCACCCGCTTGTCCGAAGGTGACCGGGAGGTTCTGGTCTTCTACTACTTTCTGGACTTGAGCAGTCAGGAGGTGGCGGCGGTCCTCGGGATTAGTCCCACGGCCGCCCGTATTCGCCTGTCTCGGGCCCGGCGGCGATTCAAGTCGGTCTATGAGGGGAGTTCAAAGGGGGAGGGTATCGGGTGAAAAAGAACCTCGGCCAGCCAGAGGATCCTGAAAAGCTATTACGGGCCTATTGGCACCGGAAGGCGGGTGCCCTCCACCTTCCCCGAGATGTCGTCGATGCGGCGATCAATCGAGCGGAACGGGACGGCTCGATTGAGGAGCACCGGCCACCGGTGCGCCGCGGCAAGGATCGCATTCTGGTAGGCATGGTCGGTTTGGCTGCCGCTGCGGTTTTGGGGGTCATGATTGCGCCCCATGGGGGGAAGACCATCGTAGTCCAACACGCCAGTTCCAGTGCCGCTGCCAGCCGTCAGATGCCTTCCGAACGCATCCTAGCCATGGCTGTCTCTCACCGGGAGGTGTGGGTATCACTTTTGGTCCGCCGCCAGGCCATCTTAAAAGGTGACTCTCCGGCGTCTTCGGTGATGGCCAAGGTTATGGCTTTGCCCCATGCGCCGTTACGGCTTCAGTTCTACACCCCGAATGAGGGCGTGTGGTTAACACGGGCGGAAAGTCGCCGATGGGTACTTTTAAAGACCCGCAATGGGGGTGCTCGATGGACGCGGGTGGCGTTGCCCCCCGCATCGCGCTCCTGGGTCGACCTTTGGGCGGTTTTGGCGCCTGGACATCCGTTGGCGCTCATCGCTACCAACGCGCACAACCACGACCAGCTTCTCTGGCAAACGTCCCGCGGCTGGCGGTCATTCCCTATTCGAGGGTTGACAGGAAAGGTGAGCACCCTCTGGGTGCAAAAGGGGCTATGGGAAGTGTCCAAAGGAGGACGCCTCTTCACCAGTGCGGATGCCGGCCGCAGCTGGGCCCCCGCGTCGCTGCAGTTCGGCCAAAGAATGGCCAGCCAGGCAAAGTCTTCGGCCTTGTCGCCGAGCTCCACGGCGTCGTCTCAACTGTGGCAGCAAGGATTGGCGGCTGGGACCGCATTTCAGGGGGAATCGGCACGCTGGGTAGCTATTTCCGGCGATCTTTGGCGCCAACGGGCGCCAGGGGACGCCTGGCGGAAAATTTCGCCCTTGCCGTTTTCGGGACGGGCTGTTAGCGTGGGATTTACCAATGCCGATATCGGATATGTTTTGTCGTATCGAGGCGTGTTATGGCGAACCGAGGACGGCGGTGTCCATTGGATGCGGTTCGGCTAGAGAAGGAGAATACATGGCGCGGTTGATGGGACGGCTGGTGGTTTTGGCGGGGTGTCTGGGGCTTTTGGCGGCGGGCTGCGGCAATCAGGCGAGGTTTTCAAAGCCCAGGCCCAAGCCGCACCGTCATCATATGTCTACGGATCCTCGGCCGACCTCGACGCCCCAAAGCTACACGCCGCATTCCACGACCGATCCGGTCAACGGGTCGAACGGATCGGCTCCCATCCTCAGCGCTACCAACGGCTTTCCCCGCATCGTCACCATGGCTATGAGCCATCTGCCTAAATCCTTAACGTTAGTCGCCTGGGCGCCTACGGGGGTGCCTCTCCCGACCGATGGGTCAGAGGTAATGCATTACAAGCCGCGCATTGGTGAGGCGGGGCCAGGCGGGTTGGTCAGTCAGTTTCAGGTGACGCTGACCTCAAAACCGGGACCGGTGAGTCAATTTGGGACCGCCCTCTATGAAACCAACCCACAGGCGGGAGCGGCCGTGGCGGCGGTTTCTAGCCGCGCTGGTCTTCGGTATCCAACGTCGGGGGAGGATGTCGCGATCGGCAGTCAGATCGTGGCCAAGGCTGGCGCCTCCGGTGCCTACGATGTGCTCGCCTGGCACGAGGGCCAATGGGTGGTGTTGGTGGGCGCTGAGGATGGTCTTCCGATGGAAGAGAGCGAGGCCGTCGCCGCCTATTTACATACCCATTTTCTCCCGGCACCGTTTCCGGCAAAAAGCGGCCAGGGGCAGATTGTCGTCACCATCTCCTCGGAGGGCGTCGACACCCAACTGGCTTGGCAACTGAACCGAGCGGTCTATCAGATAAAGACATACCCGGCCACTAAAGACAATGCGCTGGCCGCTCTTGCGATGGCCGTTTCCATGCGCCAATACCCCGGTTAAATATTCAGGGAATATATACACCACCACCGGGCTGCGTGCTATTCTGGAGAAAAATTCGGGAGCAAAGCCATGTCTAAACCCACCGGCGTTCCGCCTAATCGAGACGATATCGTTGCCATCCTTAAGGCGCATCGTGATTTAGGGCCGGAATATGATCAGCACTTGGCGGAGCAAATCATTGACTTGGTGCGTAGGGCACCGGCTGAGGTCCCAGAAAAGCCCACACGGCGAGGCGGATTTCGCCACTTAGGGGGCATCTTTGCCTTATCCATCCCCTTGATGGCGATTGCTGGTCATGAGGCCCACACAGCTGGAGTTCTCGGTGTCGTTGCCCTGGACGTTGTCGCAATGGTTCTAGCCATTGTTTACGGCTAAGTTTTTGCGATTCAGCGTCGTAACCCACAGTTGGGTTCCGGCGTTTTTTGGGTGTACGGATTTTGTGATTGATCGCACTGAAGGGTCTTCGTCATGCAAAGGTGAAATCGGATATGTGATTGATTTGGACGACGTCACGAATTCGGTGAGACCAATTCTTAGGGGGGGTTAACGGGCCGGTTAGTTAGTTAGTATAAAATTCTATCAATACCCACGTCGACCGTGGTGAGCGCACGATGACGTGCTAGAATGTGGGCAGAGGTGATGGGGATGGCGGTGTCTCGCGAACAATTGCATCGTGTGATCGATGATCTGCCCGCCGACAATTACCGGCGTTGGCCGAGCTCATCCACCGGTTGATTGATGAGGATGATGAGCCCGTCGGCCGGGAAGAGCTTGCCGAATACCGACGGATTCGAGACGAAATGCGGCGCGGCGAGACGCTGTCCTTCGATGACGTGTTCCCCGAGGACTGATGTACACACTGCGCTTCAGTCGCCAGGCTAAAAAATTTCTTGAGAAGCAGTCCCAGGGCACTCGGCAGCGGATACGGACCGCCTTATTAGAGTTGGCGCAAGATCCTCAAGATCAGGGTCTCACCGTGGTCATCGTGAACTCCGCCACGACGAAGCGAAACAAGGAGAACCGATACAATTCACCCTCGAAGAGCGATCCCAAAGGCGCCCTTGTGATCGCTGAGGTGGTGAGCCGCGGCTACTACACGCTGTATCAACGGAGTGAGCAGCGATTTCACCGGCTCCGCGTATTAGTCACTAGCTGGGAGTGTTGGGTCCAGGAACGGAGCCGAAGCCGGAATCGCATTATCCGGTGGGTCGACCTCTGGTTTCCGGAGCTTACGCAAGTCTTCCCCGATCTCTTCACCGATCGGGCGTTGGCCACCTTGACGCATTTCCCGACGCCAGCGCAAGTCCAGGCTCTGGCGCCCGACGCGATGGTGAACGTCTGGCGGCACTCCATGGCTCGGGCGGGTGGCTCTCGGGGGCTACGGTGTGCGCAAGCGTTGCAGGAGGCTGCCGTCCGGAGCATCGGGGAGCAGGTCGGGCTCAACGACGCGCGGTGGGAACGGTAGCACCTGCTGGCGAGCTACCGGCATGCCCAACAGGTCGTGGTGGAGGCTGACGTCCCGTTGGAGGCGCTCCTGGAGGACATTCTGTGCGCTCCATTGTTGCGGTCCGTCGGCATCCCCACATCGGAGACGGCGGCCATCTTAGCGTTCGCCGGAGACCTCCGCCGATTGACGCACGGGGATCAGCTCTTGCGCAAGGCCGGCTTGAACTTGGCCGAACGCACCTCCGGGAAGTACAAAGGCCACATCAAGCTTGCAAAGCGCGAGAATGCCTTATTGCGTAAGCACTTGTTTTTCACCGCCCTGCACTTAATCGGCACCAGTCCCGTGTTTTCCCCAGGGCACGAGCGGAAC
>JAKADW010000188.1 GCA_021820165.1 Bacillota bacterium | reverse complement strand
GCGGTCCGCATGGGCCACACGGGCTTGGCCGCGGTGAATTCGGTGTTGGACCGTGCGCTGAGACACTTTCCGGAATCATACTTTTCGCGCGTATTTGTTCTCGTCTCCGCGCGAACCATCACGCGCTCGATTTGGCTTCCTGACTAAGCCCACGCGCACGTTCAAGCTCCTTTGCCGCTCAAGTCACGCTAAAGAACCCCACGTCCCCCGAGCGGTCTATCAAACCCAAGAGCGACACTAGGTTCCCTTTTTAGCCGTCACGGACATCGCCCCAACTAGAACCCGGTCCAACGCCAAACTCGCCGTACCACCGGCCGGTATGTTGCAAGTCGATACCGCTTGGGGGAACTTTGATCCAAATACAAAATACCTGAGGGCAACACACGCCCGTACGTTGCGGCATGCACGGGAACCGCCGACACATGGATGTCCGCGATAATGTGCCCGTCTCCATTAGCGACCAGCACCCGGGCTTGGTAGGGATCGGTTAGGTTCGCCCCCAAATAAATCCACCCTTGGCCGCTCACCCCGAGAAGCTCGGCGTGGTGAAGCGGCACCGGGCAGCGGAGTTCGATACGGCGTAGAAACCGGCCGTCGGAGCTATAGACGGTCACGGCACGCGTTTTACCAGGCGTTGGCGCCGGCTCGACATAGAGCTCGCCTTGGGGCGATACTTGGAAATTTCGCACCGGTTCAGAGACTAAACTGCCCTTGAGGGGCGTGAGCGGCTCGACCCGTCCCCCGGCCGCCGTTGCCAGACGGCGAAGAAATCGTCCAGTCATGGAATACTCATCCAGTTGTGCCGAGAAGGTCCCATGCCCGAACCGCACCATTTCCAGATACAGCTTTCGGTTCGCGCCCAGCGCCAAATGCCAAAGCGCTTCCGTATAGCCAGAAAGATGCCGAAACTGAAGCAGCTTGGTCCGACGCCCACGAGCAATCATCCACACAGCTAATCCACGATTGTCGGCCACAAACAACCTGTTCTTGGCCCCCATCTGCACATCTTCGACTAATTGGTTGAGGGTCGGAATCTCCGTCATGCGCCCCCCCTCGATCGTTAAGAGGCGTTGCCGGTAGGTATCCGCCACCACCAGGGACTGGCCATTAGCCGCAAAGGTGAGCGGTCCGTACACGCGTCCGTCAATTCCCACGGCGCGGCCGACCGCATCCCGCGTGTTGCCGAACGGCAGGTCGACGGCCATGGGACCGGCGTCAAATTGGATGACCTTTACCCGATGAAATCCAGACAGTAGGACCAAGATGGCCAAAAGCACTACCCCGACGACGATGAAGCGCCGCTGCCCGCGCACGGAAATTCCCCCTCATGAAGAAGGTATGCGGTCAAGCCTCGCTTAGACATCGTGATCGACAGTCCCGGCGGCGTTTGGAAAGGGTCATGAAACTGCCCATTGACCAACAAAGATAACGAACAAAAGATGTGCCTTTACCGACCTCCAAGAGGGTCCACGAAGGAGGCATAGAACCACAGATAGTCGCGCGCCCGGGTTAATGCCACGTACAGAAGACGATCCCCTTCGGCTTCCTCTCGTAGACGGTGATCGCCCTCCAACTGCTCCCAGTGCCGACTGACCCACGGCTCCTGTCTTAAGGCCGCCCGCCCCAACCGAGGATTATACTGCACGCCCGGTTCTAAATACGTTTCTTTGGGCTTCCAGTTCGCGACCACCACCATTGGCCATTCCAACCCCTTGGCTTGGTGAACAGTGGAAAGGTTCACTGCCTCGTCATGCTGAGCGACCGGCGCCTCATCAAATGGCCGTTGCCGGTGGACCTGATCATAGAACCACCGTGTGAAGTCAAAGATGGTCCAGCGACCCCCTAATGTCCGCGCAAGCTCCCGCATTTTTTCCAGGTTGGCGAGGGCCGCCTGGTCGCCCCGCTCGCTCAATATGGCCAACAGGGGACTCGACGCCATGGCCCTTTGGATCACGGTTTCGGCGTCCATTCGCCAAAATACTTCGTGCCATGCGGCAAGCTTTTCAAACCATGCTAGGACCTCCGGTAGCCCAACAGCTTTCTCTCGGTAGTCAAAGCTTCCCCCGACCGCTTTGTGTTCGAATAAATCCCGATGGCTAAACGCCACCCACGGCGAAAGAAGCCACCCCACCACAGCTAATGTGTCCTCCGGCATTTCGAGTGCTCGAAATAGATGCATCAGACCACGGACTTCATCTTGTTCGAAGAACGAGCGGCCGCTCCGGGTGGAAACCGGGATGTTTTTCGCTCGAAGGGCCTGCCGGTACAGCTCCCATTCGGTTCTTTGCGGGACAATGAGAGCGATATCGCGATAAGTCATGGGACGGCTGGCCTCGCTGGTCCGGACAGGCCAGCCCTCTTCTACCGCCTGGGCAATCACATGGGCGATGTCCTCCGCCTCAAGACGCCGTTTGTCCCGCGCCCCCATGTCCCGGTCCCCCAGTTGAACAACGCGTACGCGCTCTCGGCCATCTGCGGAAAAGCTCTCTGCCAACGGTTGAAAGGGGGGGATGTAGGGGCACTCCGGATCGGGCTCCTTCGGCCACCGCTCGGAAAACCAGCGATTGACGAACGCTAATATGGCCGCATTCGATCGGAAGTTTTGCCAAATCGGTATAAGAGCTCCTCCCGTAGCCTCGACCTCGTCGCGCATACTCGCGTAGGTCTCCACATCTGCACCGCGAAACCGGTAGATGGATTGCTTGGGATCACCCACCAAAAAGAGCCGCCCTTGGTCGCCGGCACTTAAGCTGTCGGCGCCGGGGGGAGTTACCAAACGGCGGATAATCGCCGTTTGAAGGGCATCCGTGTCTTGAAATTCATCCACCATGACTAATTGATAGCGCCGGGACAACGACCTCCGAACCGGCTCAGCACGAGTGATACGTTCGGCTTCAATCAGAAGGTCATCGTAAGTTAGTGCCAGCTGTTGAAACCGCACGTGGCGCCAAAGGGGCACAAACGACTCGCCGACTAATCGAATCCACAGGTGAAGATAGGCGTCTGCCATTTGCTGTCGTAGTAGCCCAAGACTCTCCTTCAGCTCCTTCAGCCAAGCTTTCTGTTCCTTGAGCCACCCAGGATGCGCCCAATTTTTTTGATTCCCTTTAGGACCAAGCCCCGTGGTCCAAAGGGCGAGCATACGGGGCCATTCGCGGGCGTCCACCTGCTCTAACCACTCAAATTGGCGAGCAATCGCGATGATTTGCTCCCGTCCTCCATCCGTTGGCAGCGCATCCGCCAAGGCCCGATCCCGTAGTTTTCGGACCTCGGTGCCAAACCGATCGACAAACCCCCTGAGCAGAGGAAGGTCCCCCTCCGTGGGTGGGATCGTCTGCCAACGACTGATGTTACGGGCCCAGTCTTGCAATTGCTGATAGGTGATGCCCGCATGCAACAAGTCTAGGATGGCCGCACTGTACTCCGGATTTTGCACCCAACTCTGAAAGGTCTCTTCCCAAAGGCGGTCGGCATCAACCTCGTCAAGAATATGAAAGCCAATGGGTATCCCATAGTCCCGGCCATACTCTTGAAGAATGCGGTAGCAAAAGCCATGGATGGTGGTAATGGTCGCCGACGAAACCCACGATTCAACAACCTTGTCCCCCATTTGAGAGGCTAAAAGCCGGGCCTTTAAACGCGCCCGCATTTCGTCCGCCGCCTTTTCCATGAAGGTGATGAGCAGCATGCGACTTAAAGGTATTTGACGGCGGTTAAGGCCATCTAGCACCCGATCGATTAAGAGGGTGGTCTTTCCCGTCCCGGCGCCTGCTTCCACCAAGACGTTGATATCAGCGTTGACAGCCCATCGCCGATTATGGGCATCAACTGGCTCCATTGTCCTCCCCCTTCCATAAGGCTATGAACTCGGCGGCCCGTTCGTTTTTCCGTCGCGCATATTCGCCGACTCGAGCCGGGCACACGTCCCTGTAGTCGCACCCCCGACAGGGCTGCCCACGGGGGTCAGGAAGCGGATAGAACCGGCCTTGTTCCATTCGCTCACGCATCCCGTAAAGTGTCCGTGTAAGCGTATCGCGAAGATGCCCCGCGTCCTCAACTTCAAGAACCCGTTGGCGAAAGCCCGCCTTTTGACTAATCCCGAAAAGCTCGGCAGTGACCGGCTTCTGGTAGCGGGAAGACACCGCCTCCCAATAGAGCGGCAACTGCAAGTGGGCGGGATCGATCGTCGAAGGGTTGGCCACTTGGCCCGTCTTATAATCCACGAGGCGTATGCCGCCCTCAGGCAAGAAATCCAGCCGATCGATGCGGCCGGTCATTGGGAAGACAAACTCCCACTGTAGCGAAACCTCCACATGGGAATCAATGCGAGGGTTCCACCCGTCACGCGAAAGCGCCTCGTAAAGTTCAGAGGTCAGCCGGTCACGTTGGTATTGGATATGAAACGCCGCCACGTGACGCGGAGGCGGATTTTCCTCAATGGCGCGCTGAAGTGCGCCAAACACGGCCTCTTGTGACAGCGAAACCTTCTCCCGCACCATGATTTCCATCACCCGGTGCGCCCACTGCCCAAGAAGGCGCGGATCAACCTCCACCGTGTCCTCTTCGCGAGCTCGCGCCCCTACGACTCGTGACAGCAAAAAGCTCAAGGGACAGCGGCCAAATTCTTCGAGTAGCGACGCACTAAGCCGTGGGGGCAATTGCGGCATGGCGTTGACGAGCACCTCGCCTTGGTATTCCGTAAATACCGGTGACTCCCGCCATCCCTCATACCATGCCCGTATGCGCCTCGAAGCGGCCGCGTC
>JAKADW010000187.1 GCA_021820165.1 Bacillota bacterium | reverse complement strand
GTCGGCGATTGCGTTCGGTTAGCGTGGTGTGCGGCGCCGCCTCGATACCCATCATCCCGCCTCGTTCCGCCACCGCCCGAATCACGGCGTCCGGTTTCATGCGCGGAGAGTGCCATAGGGCCCGAGCGCCCGCGTGGGTGATGAAAATGGGCCGCTGGCTCCCTTCTGCGATATCCAGCGCAGTCTGGTCTCCCGCATGGGAGACATCGATGGCGATCCCTAATTGATTCATCCGCGTCACGACTTTACGGCCGAAGTCCGTCAATCCTCCGTCTCTGGCTTCTTTCAAGCCACTACCCAAAGCGTTCGATTCACTGTACACGAGACCCATCGAACGAATCCCAAAGCCATAGAGAATGTCAAGCCGGTCGAGCTCATTCTCAATCATGGTTGCGGCTTCTAGAGACCACACGACACCTAGCAACCCTTCCCGCCAGCAACGCTCGAGGTCATGGAGTCGGAGAACTGGAATAACGAAATCTTGATGAGCCAGGTCGGCTTGACGCATCCCGAGATCATAGAGGACATCGTCCCACTTCCAACCGTTTTTCGAAGTAATGAGCGCACTCCCGTCGTTTAGGTTATCAAAAACAACATCCATGCCCGATACGCTGAGTTCCTGGTAGGCCATCAGATCGCGGCCTTGTCGTCGATAGGCATGGATCAGGGATACATCTTTCGGGATAAAGGTGGGGTGATCATGCAACGAGATGACCATTTTGTGTTCCATGAGGCGCTGGACTCGTGCTTCCTGGTCCCCGCTCACGGCCACCGGTGTGGACACCACTCGTTCACGCCCTCGGGGTATCTCGAACACCTCGAAATCCTCGCCGGGATTCAGGTAACTATACGCCTCATAGCCTTGATATTGCTTCTTCATAGGTCCTCCCTCCTTCACTCTTCTGTGCGCCGGCTTAATGGCAAAGCCATTGTGCCGGTACCCGAACCGCCGTCGACCCGCAGCACCGTCCCCGTCGTCCAACGTGATGCGTCGCTGGTCAGGAAGAGGGCGGCGGCAGCAATATCCTCTGGGGAGCCCGGGCGCCCCAGAGGAATCGTCTTTTGGATCGCTTGCGCATATTCGTCCGACACTGGGTTAGCCCCACTGTTGACCTCGATAAAGCCTGGAGATACCGCATTCACGCGAATGTCGTAAGGAGCCAACTCTAATGCCAAGGCTTGTGTAAGCATCACGAGCCCGGCCTTGGAGGTCGCGTAGTGAGACGCTCCCGGGCGGGCCCGATACGCAGCCCCGGATGTGATATTAATAATGGAGCCTGGAGTCTTGGCCCTTACCAACCGTCGGGCAAAGGCTTGGCTCATTAGGAAAGGTCCCTTGAGATTGGTATCCAACACGCGATCCCAAGCCGCCTCCGACATGCTTAAGACCGGGTCGCTAGGATATAGGCCCGCCGCGTTTACCAAAATGTTGGGTCGACCAAAAGTCTTCTGGGTCTGATCCATGATGTGAGCCACGTCTCTCGCATCGCGGACATCGGCAGCGATGGCCATCACGCGATCGCTCGCATGGTCCAATAAACCCATCGCCTGATTTAAAGCGTCATTCCTTATGTCTATCAGAGCCACGCGTGCCCCTGCTCTGTGATACGCGGCGGCGATCGCATAACCAATCCCACTCGCAGCACCGGTTATCATCGCCACCATATTGTGGTAATCTGCCATCTCACAACTCCTAAAGTTCTGCCATCAGCGCCGCCGCCAGGGCAGCTCGGGTCGTCATCGTGTCACTCAATACGTGCTCATCGGGGGCATGGGCGCCATTGCCCACCGCGCCCAGCCCATCCACTACGGGGACCCCCATGGCTGCACAAAAGTTCCCATCGCTCGCTCCCCCCACCGATGCCTCGGTCAATTCGAGACCCAATTCCCGCCCGATCCGTTGAGCCAAGCGGAAAACCTCTACCACGGATGGGGTCCTCTCCATGGGCGGTCGATTCAGCCCACCCACTACCTCCAAACGAATGCCCTCGCGTATTGGCTGTAACGACTCCATATAATAGATGACCCGTTCGGCCTCTTCTGACGTTGCGACACGCACGTCAATGGCAGCCGTCACTTCCGCGGCAACCACATTAGAACGGGTCCCGCCTTGAATGACCCCCACATTGACCGTAGTACCGGCAGCATCGTTGGCGAGGCTCCGTAGCGCCACCACCTGATCTGCCAATTCTTCAATGGCACTGATGCCGGCCTTGGGATCAAGGCCCGCGTGCGCCGCCTTCCCATAAATGTGCCAAGTATAGAGGCAGGTTCCCTTGCGGCTTGTCTTTAAGGCCCCGTGGTGACTCGCCTCAAAGACCAAAGCTACCGCCGCCCGACGTGCCTCCTCTTCGATGAGGCCTCGAGAATAAATACTGCCAATTTCCTCATCGGAGTTACTTAAGAAAACGATGGGCCGTCGAACTCCGCCCACCATGCGAAGCGCTCGCACGGCCCAAACCGCTTGTACCAACCCGGCCTTCATGTCAAACACGCCGGGACCGCGAACGATGCCTCCTTGGACTGAAAACGGGATGTCGTCCAGCGTGCCGACTTTCCACACGGTGTCATAAT
Organism: Bacillota bacterium; assembly: GCA_021820165.1. Next base: position 2,212 of record JAKADW010000187.1, on the reverse strand, counting down.
GGGCCAGAATCAGAATAGGATCGGCCGTAGGGTCAGCTCCGACGAGACGGCCCCTAATGTGGTCGCCTCCGGTCTCTTGGCAAATCGTCGATACCTCAAAACCACTCGCCATCAATAAGTCTTTGACGACATTCGCGGTCCGGTCTAAGAGCACCTTATCGGTTGAGGGAGATTCCGCCTTCACCAGAGTCTGTAAGTCACTCAGCATATCGGCATGGTGATCCTCGAGATAACCTAAAATCCGCTTGTCCAACAGTGTATCCTCCTAAAATGATATTGGGTACGGCGGGGGAGACTGGCGTCGTTCCACATTCTCCGCATGGATACTCCAGTCGGTCACTTCCTGCATGGTGGTCCACCAGACCCCAGGAAACTCACGCATGTACCGGATTAGCCGTTCCACTACCGCCATGTAGGCCGAACGCCCACTGATGAATGGATGCAAGGTGAGCACATAGCAGCCACCGCTATCGTAATAGCCGTCAAACTCTGACGACCATAGGCGGAACACCGTGTCCGGATCAGCAATGGCTTTATCCCGATTAACGCGTGAGTGATTCCAATGTTCGGCATCATCCAAAATCCACTGAATCGGAATTTCTAGGAGGTGCCCATTGCCGGTATCCAGCCAGTAGGGGACCTCCGCGTCCATTAAGCTCGAATCGGACTGCACCCCATAACGTCGCAACAATTCGGGCGTTCCCCGATTAAGTTCCCACGAAGGGGCGCGATACAACGTCGGCGCCTTCCCCACCAGCTCTCCCAAGATGTCTCGCGATCGCACCAGGACGGACTCTTCTTGCTCCGCATCCAAGGTATCCAAGGATTCATGCAAGTGGCCATGGAGACCCAAGGGGAATTGTAACCGCACGATCTCCTCTACCACCTCGGGGTGCAATCGGGCGGTGTAGGATGGAATATAGAATGTCCCCGGCACTCCGTATTGCTCCAAAAGTTTAAAGACTTTCCACACTCCGACATTGGGCCCGTACATGCGTTGATGGAGTTCACTTAGTTGATGAGCCGCTCGATCGGGAAACCTGACATATTGCGCCGGTTCCCCATCGACGTCCCATGTCAAGCACACCGCGACACGATAATCTTTAGGCCATTTCATCGGCATCCACCACCTCTCGGTCGATCGGTTGTTTGAACGTTTCACGCATAAAGAAGTAGACCAGCCCGCTAACCAGAGCCCCCAGCATCACATAGATTGGCACTAAATTATCCGCCTTCAACGAGATGAACCACGTCGTAATCAACGGAGCGGTGCCGCCAAAGATGGCGACCGCTAACGCATAGGGCACGGCAATCCCGGTGTTCCGAACTTTTGCGTCAAATTGCTCAGCCATCACCGTCGCGGTCGTTCCGGAATATCCTGTCAGTAGCAATAGTCCAATCACCTCCACAAAGAAAAACGCCACGAAAGTTCCCGACTGTACCCAGAGAAAGAGCGGATAGGATAGCACCAGATATCCCAACGCGAAGCCAATTAGCATGGGCCGTCGTCCGACACGGTCGGATACCCAGCCAGCAATGGGGATACAGGCAACAAAAAGAACCAGGGCAATGGTATTGGCCAGTGTGGCCCGCGCCAAGGAGAGGTGGGTTGTTTGTGACGTAAACGTCGGCAGAAACAAGACCCACATGTAGTATGTCAGGGTCCCGGCGATGGTAATCCCAAACACCCGCCAGAAGTCCCGAGGATGCTTTCGAAACATCTCGCCAAAGGGGTTCTTCGATATCCTTTCTTGTCGCTTTAGCTGATTAAAGACTGGCGTGTCGTCAACTCGTAGCCGCAGATAGAGTCCAAAAAACCCAAACGCCGCGCCAATCCAAAACGGAATCCGCCAACCCCAACTGTCCAAGGCGGTAGGAGCCAGATTATGCAATACTAACGAAGCCACAGCCGACGCAATGAGGGTGCCGAGTCCCACACTCACCTGCTGGAGACTTCCGATCAGCCCCCGCGCACCGGGCTTCGCATATTCCACCAAAAATGCCGAAGAGCCACCAAATTCACCACCTGCCGAAAATCCTTGTGCCAAGCGGGCTATTAGCAGAATTGCGGGAGCGAATACCCCGATACTCCCGTAGCCCGGAACGATGCCGATGATGAGGCTAGCCGCGCCCATCATGATAATTTGCAACACCAGCGCATTGCGTCGCCCCACCCGATCTCCATAAGGGCCTAAAATTGCCCCCCCAATGG
>JAKADW010000186.1 GCA_021820165.1 Bacillota bacterium | reverse complement strand
TCTTCAAAGGAGTTATGCCTGTGATTTTATGGATGGGTCACCTCATCGAACGGATGACGCGTCGAGGGTGATTTTAGGCCCCCGATGGTGATAAGAGGGGGACAAATCATGTTGTCAGGATTGCGAACAGAACGACTGTGCATGATACCCTGGACAGAAGCCCTGGTACGGGCCGTTGTGGATGCTCCCGCGAGCCTCCAGCGTATAAAGGGGATCACGGTAGCCGATGGGTTTCCGAATAATCCCGTCCGCCACTTCGTCTTGCCCGCCACCCTAGCCGCAATCGAAAAAGATCCCAGCTACGGAAGGTGGAGCGGCCTGGTTGTCCACTCCCAAGACCGCCGGGTGATTGGATCGATGGGCTGTAAATCTCCGCCCGATGACCAGGGTTTGGTCGAAATTGGATACGACATCGTGCCCGCCTATCAGCACCAGGGCTACGCGACGGAAATTGGCCGCGCCTTCGTCGATTGGCTTCAGAACGAAACCTCGGTGCGGCGAATCGCCGCGGAATGTCTCGCCGACAACGTCGCCTCCATTCGGGTATTGGAAAAAACAGGCTTTAACCGGATCGAGGAACGCGAAAGCATGACATACTGGGAACTTCCGACTCACAAATAAGGGGATACCCCGGAGAGGCCGACAAGGCCTTTCCGGGGTGCCCAATTTTTCAGTCTTCAGACCTAAATGTAGCGCTCGCCGATATCCCCGCGGACATAGCTTTCCGGAAAGTCAATCGTCCGAATGCGGGCATAGGCCTTGGCCCGCGCTTCATCCATGGTGTCAGCTCGTCCAGTGATAGTCAGCACGCGGCCTCCTTGACTTTCAAAATGGTGCCCTCGGGCCTCTGTGCCCGCGTGAAACACATAGGTATCGGGCAGATCGGGTCCCAAGACAATCGGCATCCCCCGCTTGGGTGCCTTCGGGTAGCCTTGGGCCGCCATCACCACGGCAACGGCCGCCCCGTGGCTCTCGGGGATATCCGGAATCGTCCCTTGACTAACCTCATGCCAGAACTCCCACCAGTCCACGTCCAGTAGGGGCAGCACTACTTGGCTTTCCGGATCGCCTAGGCGGACATTGAACTCCAGCACTTTGGGGCCGCGCGATGTCATCATCAACCCTGCATAGAGAACCCCGCGATAGAGGAAATCCTCTTCCGTGAGGTAGGTCATCAGAGGATCCAGCACCCGACGGGCAATGTCTTCTTTTGCCGACTCCTCTATGGGAACCGGAGCCACCGCGCCCATGCCCCCGGTATTGGGACTGCTCGGGTCCGGTGTCAGTCTTTTGTAATCGCGCGACATCGGCAGCCAAGCGTACTGGCGGCCATTGGTGACGACCTGACAAGAAAGTTCATATCCCTCCAGATATTCCTCAAACAAAACCCCGTCCGTCCACACCTCGGGCTCCGTCCACTCCCGCAGAGTTGCCTCGGCTTCCTTCGGGTTATGGACAATCACGACCCCTTTCCCCTGGGCCAAACCGCTCTTTTTCATCACCTTTGGCCACTCTTGGTTGGTCCTGATCCACTCGATCAGTTCCTCCGGCCGGTACGCTACCTGAGAGTCAGCGGTTGGGATCCCGTATTGGCGCATCACCTCTTTGGCCCGCCGTTTACTACTTTCGAGTTGGGCGGCGCGGGCGGAGGGACCCACCACCGGGAAGCCCTGCGCGCGTAGGGCGTCGGCCCAGCCGGCCGCTAAAAACGCTTCTGGACCAATCACCACCAACGGACGCCGCTCTCCGAAGACATTCCTGACATCCTCCGGGCTTTGGGCCGGGAATATCTCGGCGTCCTCTCCGATACCGGCGTTGCCCGGCGTCGCATAAACCCGAGCCCCGCTCTTCTTCAAACCCCAGACCAGTACATGCTCCCGTGCGCCCCCGCCAATCACCAGTGCCTCTCGATCCATAGCGTCCTCCTAATGTCGGAAGTGCCGCTCATCGGTCATGATGAGCGTAATTCCGGCCTCGCTGGCTTCGTCAAGAGATTCCTGATCGCGGAGTGAGCCGCCGGGCTCGATCACCACCGCAATCCCACGCTCTCGGCATAGCCTTAGTACATCTCCAAAGGGAAAGAAGCCGTCCGAAGCCATCACCGCTCCCCGAGCTGCCTCGCCCGCACGGTCGAGAGCTTGCCGAGCAGCGTCAATGCGGTTAGTCTGACCGCCACCAATACCCAGCGTGGCCCCGTTTTTAGCCACCACGAGCGCGTTCGACTTCACCCGCGCCACCGTTTTCCAGGCCAGTTCCACATCCCCACCATATTGCTCCCAATTAAGGGCCGGACCGGCCACATGACGCCAGGCCTCCCTGGACTTTTGTAGACGATCTGCTGGCTGAACCAGCATTCCGCCTAAAATGCCTTTAAAGTCGTTGGACTCGATGGGATCAAAGGACATGGTCAAGACCCGCAAATTCTTCTTTTTGGCAAACACCGAGAGCGCATCGTCTCGAACCTCTGGTGCGATGACGACTTCCAAAAAGATTTCCGTCAACTTCTCCGCGAGCGCCCTGTCGACGGCGCCATTCAGGGCCACAACTCCCCCAAATATAGACACGGGATCAGCATCGTGGGCTCGCTCATAGGCAGCCATGAGGGTGTCACCGAGGGCGGCCGAGGAAGGTGTCTGGTGCTTGACCACCACGGCGGCCGGGCTTCCCAGATCCATGGCCAGCTTTACGGCGGTATCCGCATCCGCATAATTATTGAAGGAGAGGGGCTTTCCCTGAAGGAGTTTCGCCGTCGCGAAACCCCGTTTCGGGGGGATCGCGTAAAAGGCCCCTGATTGATGCGGATTCTCCCCATAGCGCAGTGTTCCCACGCGGCGGCCGGGAACGGTGAGCACCTCTGGTTCCTCATCGGGGTGGCTGAGCGCTTCGGCAATCATCGCATCGTAATAGGCGACATGACGAAACGCCTCCACAGCCAGGCGTTGGCGAAGATTTGAAGAGTCGTCCTCTTCTATGTAGGTGGTGTACTGCTCCGGGTTAACCAATACCGCGACCCGTTCGTGATTTTTGGCGGCCGCCCGAATGAGGGACACACCCCCGATGTCAATTTCCTCAATCAATGCCGAACCCTGAAGGCCTTCCTGCCATCGCGCCTCGAAAGGATAGAGATTCACCACCACCACCCGAATATCGGGCGCACCCATCTCCTCCCGCTGCTGTTGGTGCTCTGCCTTCGACGATGCCAAAAGGCCACCATAAATCAAGGGGTGAAGCGTCTTGACACGACCATCCAAGATCTCGCCGAAGCCGGTGAGAGATTCCACCGTTGACACCTGAAACCCCTCTTGCTGCAGATATCGGGCCGTGCTAGCCGTGGCCAAGAGCCGAAGATCCTGCTCCTCCACCAGATAGCGGGCCAAATCACTAAGCCCACTTTTGTCGCTCACGCTTAAAAGTGCCCATGAATCCATGATGATGCCCCCTCCTTGTAATGGACTTCTCGCCCCTGAAGCCATACCTCGCCGCGATCGACCGCCGCTAATACGCGAGGATAGAGTTGATGCTCCATGGTGTGAATCCGGGCTTCCAAGTCCTCCAGTGTGTCATCGGGATACCGTTTTACCGGCGCCTGGGCTACCAATGGCCCGGTGTCGTGTCCTTCATCGACAAAATGGACGCTGACACCCGTCCACCAGACTCGGTCCTGGAATGCCCGTTCGATGGCATGAAGCCCCGTATAGGCAGGCAGGAGCGACGGGTGCAAATTTAACAAGCGGCCAGGAAGTGCCTGGATGGTCTCCTGCTGTAGCCATCGTAAAAAACCCGCCAACGCCACGGCTTCAATATCATGCTGTTTGAGCGTCCGGAGCAACGCCCGGTCGTATTCGGCCCGATCGGGAAATGCTTTAGCCGTAATGACCTCGGTCTCAACACCCCAGCGTTCTGCAATCGCGAGCGCCCCGACCCCGGCGCGGTGGGAGACCACTAGGGCGACGTTGAGGCCGCTTTCCAATATGGCGGCCAAGTTGCTACCTGTGCCGCCAACAAGTACCGCCCACCTCACGAGAACTCGACTCCCGCCAAATCCCGCACCTGACCGATGACCCACGATTCGATGCCGGATTGGCTCAAGCTTTCTTGTGCAGCCTCGACCGCTTCGGGGCTCACAGTGACCGTAAAGCCCACCCCGAGGTTGAAAGCGCGGGCCATCTCCCGATCGTCAATGCCCCCCCATTCTTGAATGAGCGACATCTCCTGGGGCATTGGCCAAGCATCCCGATAGAGTGTAGCGCCGAGTCCGTTCAGGGTGCGGGGAAGATTTTCCGGGAGCCCCCCACCGGTAATGTGCGCCATGGCTTTGACCTCCACCTCCGACCATAGCCGTTGGACCGCTTGGACATAAATTCTGGTTGGGGTCAGCAAAACCTCACCCAATCGGCGATTCCCTAGTTCCGGCAGCGTCTCGTCAAACCTCCGCCCCGAGGCGGCAATCACTCGACGAATGAATTGGTACCCATTGGAGTGAAATCCCGATGAGGCCAGCCCAATCACCCGGTCACCCGGCTTCGGGGGAACCCGCGGGTGAAATTTCCGCACCCCCACGGCGAACCCCGACAAGTCGAAGTCCCCATGGGGATAGAGGTCCGGCATTTCTGCCGTCTCCCCGCCTAAAAGCGCCGTCCCTGCCTCCCGGCATCCAGCTGCCACTCCCGAAACCAGGTCACGGACCCTTTTCGGGTCGACGTGGCCCATCGCCAGATAATCGAGGAAGAATAAAGGTTCGCCACCAGCAGCGAGGATGTCATTCACATTCATCGCCACTAGATCAATGCC
>JAKADW010000185.1 GCA_021820165.1 Bacillota bacterium | reverse complement strand
GTACTTAAATGTGCCGTGTCGGTGAATGACTGGGGAGCAGTGGAGGAAATTCACGTACTATCGGGCCTCGATCGGACACCGAAGCAAATTGTGCGGGATGTCGAAAGCGCACTGCTGGCGGAATGGAATCTGCGCATTGACCATAAGCGAATTTCAGTGGCCCAGATTACTACCGACGATACCGCAGTAAGTAGTCGTCCGGAAATAGCGCCGCGACTTCGGGTGATCGAGTACCACTTGGAGGCCGATGCGTTGAATCACGGGGCCTACGCCAGGGTTATCTTCGGTTGGGGAGACGCCGAGGCGATGCGGGTGACGGGGGAATGGCGCGGGCGCTGTCTGCCCAACCAGTACTCGGAAGCGCTGGCGTGGGCGGCAGTGGAGGCGATAAACCAATTGCCGGGGCTTGAGAGTCCGATCGTCATGAATGAACTTCGGTCCATTACCCTCGCGAATCGGCCAGTCGTCGTGGTAGCCCTTACCCAATATGATCGTCGCCGCCGGCCAGTCCTCTTGGTGGGTACGGCCGAGGCCCATACGGATAGTCAGGGGGCCAGTGTACGGGCCGTTTTGGATGCGGTCAACCGGCGGGTCGGCAAGGCCCTTACTGCGGAAGGGAGCGATAATTTTGGGTCGACGCGTTGAAGTGCCTCCTCGCGATGTCTCGGCGCCTGTGCGGGTGCCCGCAACCACAACAACGGGAGGTAAAAAGCCGTCGGGTGTGTATAGCGAACGCCATTCAGAGGCTCAAAATCCACTCTATCAACAATGGATTCGGTCGGAGACACCGCTCAAGTTGGTGTTCAGCGACGGGTCAGCATTGACGGGTGTGATTCTTACCTATGACACCTATGCGCTTCAAGTGAAAACGCCGAGCGGCGTCACGCTCATTTTTAAGCAGTCCCTTAGATGGATCGCTCCCGTTGCCGATGCGCCAAGCACTGAAGATACTCAATAAGTGTTAAGGTCAATGGCCAGGTCTTCATCCATTCGGTGAGTTCTTGGGCGGTGCCCGTGCGTACAAGAGCTTTGTTGCTCATGGAGCCCCTCCTTAAAATAGAATAGCCGTCGCCGATCTGATTTAGTCTATGCGGTATACGGGGGGGATAAACATCGAGCGGCAACATGGTGAGTCGCAGACGGCGTTTGCTGGCCGGGTCCTGAAAGTGCGCGTCGATCCTGTTTGGGCCAAGTCCGGCCCTACTACCCGCGAGGTGGTGGAGCGCCCCGCTGCGGCGGCGATTATTGCCGAGACGCCTGACAAACGGTTGGTGGTGGTGCGCCAATATCGTTGGGCGGTCGCTGATTGGCTTTTCGAACTGCCTGCAGGGCTCGTGGAAGCGGGAGAAGAACCCTTGGCTGCGGCGAAACGTGAGCTGGCCGAGGAGACCGGATGGCGTGCAAAACACTGGCAGGCGGTGTACCGTTTCTTTCCGAGTCCCGGCTACAGCACGGAGGAAATCCATCTGTTTTTTGCGTCAGGACTTGTTCCGGGGGACCCCCACGGCGACCCCGACGAAGAGCTAGAGGTGTCCCTGTGGACGGCCGCGCGGGCAGACGAAGCGCGACTGAGGGGCGAAATTACCAACGGCATCATGCTGATCGGAGTGGGGTGGTGGCTGATTCATCAAGCACGGGTCTAGTCCGGCACGGTAGGGCATATCCTCCGGTGAGGAGGTGGGTCCGTGATTACCGCGCCTGGAAACCGCATTCAGCAACACTTCGGACGCTACACCCCACAGCTTTATGTGGCGCTTGCAACCTTATTGGTGGGGGTGCTTTTTGGCGTTCTGGCTATTAGCACCCTATCGCTAGCCGACAAACTGTCGCTCTTGAGTTATATTCGGCGGTTTCTGAGCATCGAGGTGGTAGCACCAACCTATCATCATGTTTTTCAACGGGCCTTAGCGGACAATCTCAAAGTGGTGGGCCTCCTCTATCTTTTGGGAGTGTCGGTCGCGGGGATGCCCCTGGTGTTAATCTTGGTCTTTTTTCGGGGCTTTGTCTTAGGGTTTGCTTCGGCCTTTTTAGTGGGCACCATGCATTGGCAAGGGGTGGGCGTTGGAATCGCTACCATTGGCCTGGCCAATCTCTTTATGGTGCCCGCCTTAGTCATTGCGGCGGCCGTGGCGCTCGGCTTTTCGTGGGACCTGATATCGCCCAGCCGACGCCAGGATGGGGCAGGTCTTGCGCGAGGGTTTGCGTTTTTCACTGGTTTGGTGGTGGTGATGGCGGCTGTCACGTTGGTTGGCACGGCCATAGAAGCGTATGTCGCGCCATTTTTATTGCATTTCTTCGGCAACTGGGGGATCTAGTCTTCAAAATCCCTAAGGCCTCATGAGTATACGCGCCATGACAACAGGGGCTCAGTTGTGTGGAGCTGGATACCGAAAAATTGGTGTTTCGCGGGAGAAGACTGAGACCTACAATCTTCTTAGACGAGTTCCGAGTGCGGTTTTTTTGGACCAAGGTTCGCTGAAAGTGCCTTAGCGCAAGGAGTGCGGTGGATGCTGGATAAGACCTTGCCATATTTCCATGTCATCATGAAACGCCCCCGGGGCGCGCCCGTTTTTGAGCATGCATTGGGAGGCGATTTTATCTGGGATGAGTTTGAGCCCGGAGATGAGAGCGCCTGGGCGGACATTGAGACCGCGGTCGGCGAATTTCCGTCAGTGGATGAGGCCCGGAACTACTTTGAGCGTACCTACGCTTTCCATGGGACTGAGTTAAGCCGGCGCTGTGTGTTTGTTCGCGCACCTGCGGGTGAGAAGGTGGGCACGGTGACGACTTGGTGGAACCAGACGGGTGATCGTTCGGACCCGTCAATCCATTGGTTGGCGGTCCGTCCCGAATACCAAGGGCGCGGGTTAGGGTCAGCGTTGGTTTCATGGGCCATTGGCCGCTTATTAACCCTTGAGGGCGAGCGAGACATCTGGATCCATACCCAAACATGGAGTCACGAGGCCATCCGTATTTACCTCAAGGCCGGATTTACGTTTGTTCGGGACGAGTCTTTCGGAGGATATCCCAACGACTACCCTGAAGCCATGGTGGTATTACACCGCGTGCGAGGACAATAGCTTTTGCGAATTGTCTCCGAAGCCCTCTTTTGCTAAGGTAGCAACGAGGTGAATCGAATGGCTGGTGGACGAAGCGTGGTGACGGGAGGTCTCGGGTACATAGGACAGGCTATCGCGGCGGAGTTGCAGCGCCGCGGCGAAGACCCGATAATTGTTGACCGGCGCCCGATCCCTCCACAACTTGAGGATGTCCGGGTGATTCATGGCGATATCCGGGATGCTCACGTCTGGGATCAAGTCGATACGCCACGGGCCATTTTTCATTGTGCGGGATTAATTCAGGTGGGCGAGTCGGTCGAGAAGCCCGCCCGCTATTTTGACGACAATGTCTCGGCGGGACTTTCCATGCTGTCGCATGTACTGGAGCGTTTTGGCCCCATTCCGGTAATTTTTTCCTCGTCGGCCGCCGTCTACGGCGTGCCGGAGCAAACGCCAATCGATGAGGGCGCCGCCCTTCGTCCGTTAAGCCCGTATGGGGTGACGAAGCGTCAATTTGAGGAGATCTTGGCCGCTTTCGAGGGGGCCTACGGGATTCCGTCTGTGGCACTCCGGTACTTTAACGCCGCCGGTACCGATGGGCGGATTCGAGAGAATCACGATCCCGAGACGCATCTATTGCCGCGGGTTGCCCGGGCCTTAGTCGCGGGCGAGGCTCCCGTCATTTATGGTTCCGACTATCCGACCCCGGATGGCACAGCCATTCGGGACTATATCCATATTCAGGACCTGGTTGAGGCCCATGTGGCGGCGCGCCAGTACTTGGAGGACGGAGGGGAATCCACGGCCCTCAATTTGGGATCGGGTCGTGGGATGTCGGTCTTGGAGATGGTCGAGGCGTTTCGGGCTTGGTTGCCCGATATGCCCGCCCCGAGAAAGGTGGCTCGCCGGCCGGGCGATCCTCCCGTGCTGGTCGCGGCCATCGATCGTGCCAAGAACGTGTTGCACTGGTCGCCTACGCGGTCGGATCCAGGACGGTTGGTCGGCGAGGCTTTTCGCCTGGCGGTCTCCCAATGAGGGACATGGTGGCACTGGGCGCACTCATGGCGTTTCTGGGGGTGGCCCTAGGGGCATTTGGCGCCCATGGTCTCTCGCGACGGGTGGACAGTGAATCAATGAAAACCTTTAACACCGGCGTACAATACCACTTGGTGCACGCTCTGGCGATGGTTTTGGCCGGAAGCTTGGTGGTCCCTGGGGCGGCGCTCGCCGGATGGTTTTTCCTCGCGGGCATTGTGCTTTTTTCCGGAAGCCTCTACGGCTTGACGGTTAAACGTTTGCCACGGGCTTTAGGGATAGTGACGCCGCTCGGAGGACTAGGGTTTTTGATAGGATGGGCCTGGGTTTTCGTCCAGGCCCTACGCTAACAAACAAGGGGATGAAGAAAGGTGACTACCGAGGAAGTCCGCGCATTGCTGGGTCTGCCAGACTTGTTGGACGTGTCGTCGTTGTTGGTGATTGAGCCACATCCCGATGATAATGAGGTGGGGGCTGGCGCCACCATCAAGAAGTTAACTGAAAAAGGCTGCCACGTGGTGTACTTTAGTGCCACCGATGGACGCGCCGGGTCAGAGGATGCCGCTATGAAGGCGGAAGAGATGGTGCGCATTCGGATGGGAGAACGGCAGCGGGCATCAGCGCTGCTCGGGGTGGAGGCTAGCTACAACATGGGATTCGAAGATGGGGGCGCCTGGAGCGATCGGGATCTGATGCTGGCATTGGTGCCGGT
>JAKADW010000184.1 GCA_021820165.1 Bacillota bacterium | reverse complement strand
CCGATCTCCACATAGCTGTCCTGAATGATGGGAATGGGACGGTTCATTAACGGCAGACTTACCGTCTGACCGACGAGATGCTGATAGCGGGGATCGTCCGGATGGACCGCCACCGCCGTGTCTCCGAGCATGGTTTCGGGCCGCGTGGTCGCCACCACAATCTCTCCCTCACCCGACGTTAAGGGGTAGGCAATGTGCGTGAGGGTCCCCGGCTGTTCTACGTGGTCCACCTCAATGTCAGAGAGGGCTGTGCGACACGAGACACACCAATTGGTGATGTAGTGCCCCCGGTACATGAGGCCTTCTTCATAAAGGCGCACAAACACTTCGGTTACCGCCCGTGACAGTCCCTCGTCGAGGGTAAACCGGAGCCGGTCCCAGTCCACCGATGCCCCGAGTTTAGCCACCTGCTCAAGAATTCGCCCACCGTATTGCTCTTTCCAGCGCCACACTTCCGTGATAAACGCGTCGCGGCCTTCTTCACGCCGGTCACGGCCCTGACTTCGTAGCAATTCGTCCACTTTCATCTGAGTATGAATGCCCGCGTGGTCGGTGCCCGGAAGCCAGAGCGTATTGTCTTGGCGCATCCGGTGATAGCGGACCAGGATGTCCTGCCAGGTACTATTCAACGCATGCCCTAAGTGAAGTACACCGGTCACGTTCGGCGGCGGCATGACGATGGTAAAGGATGGGCGATTCGCGTTCATGGATGGCCGAAAGTAGCCCCTTTCGCGCCATCTTTGGTACCATTTATCCTCCGTCTGGGAGGGATTGTAGCGAGAGCTTAATTCCCCGTCACGCGTGTCCATACGAATTTATTCCTCCCTAAAAGAAAAAGCCCCCGCTTCGCTAAGGGCGAAACGAGAGTTCGCGGTACCACCTTAATTTGCCCAAAAGGGCCTCGACGCGCAATATCGGGCGCTTCCCGTCTTGATTCGCACCCCCCATGAGGATGATCTCAAGAAGCCTCCGGGGCCACACATGCTGCATCCGGACGAACTCGCACCAACCGTTCGCTCTCTGTGCCGAATGTCAGCACTTCTTCCCTTCATCAGCTCACTCGAACTTATGTTATTCCACAACCGCCAAAATGTCTTCCGCGGAAAGAATCAGGTGCTCCACGTTGTCAATTTTGATTTCTGTTCCGGCAAACTTGGCAAATAGCACCCGCTGGCCCTCTTTGACCTTGACCTCTTCACCGTCGCCCACGGCAACCACCAAACCGGTTTGTGGCTTGTCTTTGGCGGTATCGGGGATATAGATCCCGCTTTGGGTGCGCTGCTGTTCTTCTACCATCTTCACCAAGACCCGATCTCCCAGGGGTCGTACCTCCATGCCAAAATCCCTCTCTTCCTAAAATAAACGCTCGTTCAAGCCTATTATACTGGTTGACATAGGTGTGTCAATTAAGCCTTTAGCCGGTATCAAGTGTCCGAGCCCTTCATACACTCAAGCGAAGGGGGAGGGACACCTGGTGAGTCAAAGGCGAGGACGATGGGCCTCTATTATTGCCCTATTAGGAATGGTATTGGCGAGTTGCGGAACCCACGCTCCCCGAAAGGCCGCTCCATCGCGCCCCGTCTTAAAGGTCCAAGTCAGCGCGTTGAGCCCCTTGTCGGCCTTGCCGCTCACGGTCGCCCAAAGCCTTGGCTTTTTCCATGACCAACATCTTTCGGTAGAGTTCACCTCGCATCCGGAAAGCATCCAGGTGACGCATGGCCTTAATGGCAAGCCCACCGTTGGGTGGCTCCAAATGCGTCCCGACATGGTCCTTCTGGCTCCCGTTCCTGACCCGCACTTTCGGCTGCGTGCGCTGAACACGCTCCCCATGCCTTACTCCCGAAGCGTCGAAACGGAGAAAGGCTGGGCTGAGGCAATTTTCTCTGGTCATCGGGCACACGTGACGGATTGGCAAGCCATGTCCTTTTCGGAGATCGAGTCCTTGTGGAAACGGCATCACCTGCCCTGGGTTCTGGTTGGTCTGGGCCAGGCCATGCGCCTGAAGCGGCTCGATCCCCATAGCGTTATCCTCGCATGGCTCGGAGCTTCGACCGGTCCCGTCCCCGCCGTTACGGTCCTGGCATCTCACCCCGATCGTTCAGAGGTGGTCCATTTCTTAGCCGCGCTCAATCTGGCGCTGTGGTACATTCATACCACACCCGCCCAAACCATACAGCATACCTTGGGAACGGCAGGGTTGTCCGCGTCTGCCATCCGAGCTGCCCTTCACTACCAATATTGGCCCGCCACCACCTACCCCGACCAGGCCGCCTATAACCGTGCCCGTAGTTGGCTTTCACCGACCTGGCCTCCCTATGCGAACGCGGTAACTACCAAAGCCGCCGTTCAGGCCCTAATGGATGCCGGCAAATAACGTTCTCGAGTCACTTCCATGAGCTTTAGGGCCGTATAGCCGTGAAGACGACCGGTGGCCGACAAGTGGGCCACCGTCCGAAACCCAGACTTTTGGTAGGCTCGAATGGCCCGGGGATTATCCACCCGTACCCTAAGGTATACGCGGTCCAGAGACAAGAGGCCAAAGGCGGCCGCCAGCATCTCGTCCACGGCTTCGGTGCCATAGCCGCGATTCCAGGAATTCTTGTCCCCGATGGAAATGCGCAGCTCCGCTTCGCGAGCTCGCCATAAAATTTGTTGCAACTCCACGTCGCCGATCAATCGGCCTTGGTCATCCACAATCGCAAATACCAGCCGCGAGCGATCACGGACCACCTGGCTCCACCACGCCTCTTCGTTATCGCGATGGTCAAATTTTTTACCCGTCAACTGAGACAGTCCCGGGTCATTATCCCAAATCATAAGTTGATGCACGTCGTCATGCTGCAATCGTCGAATTCGACGATAATCGTCGGTTAGAGACAAAATCAAAGCGTCGTCACCTCACAAAAAGTCCAAGCCTTTAATTCATTCGACAAAGGGGGGCGACCTCCTGTCACATGCGGACCCGTCCCCCGGTATTAAGTAATGGAAAACTTGGCACACGAGACCAACCGGTTGATTGCGCCATCGGCTCTATGCTTTATGGGTATGGATGACGCCCCTAGGAGGTGAATTTCCCGAAGAAAATTGCCGACGCAGCGGCTTGACCTTCGGGGGTGGATTGAGTAGGTTAAAGCATATGGACAACCTCACCGGCAGGACTCTCTGGGTTATGCGGCACGGACGGCCAAACGTCCCCCCTAACCCTCTTCTTATGACGAAAACTGAGTTTAACGAGTACTTGCATCAGTACGATCTGGCGGGGTTGAGTCCCGACGAATCGGCGCGTCTGGCTGCGCTGTACGAAAGTTATCCCATGCCCGAGTTAGTTATCGCCTCAGATTTGCCGCGGGCGCGGCAAACGGCGGACCTATTTGCCCGCGGTGCTGAAATTCTTGTCGACCCGCTGTTTCGCGAGATTCCTGTGTGGGTTCCCGAGGCGGCCACCTGGTTTTTAGATCGCCGCTGGCCGAGCGAGCTTTGGTGGAGCTATCTCCGCTTTGCCTGGTTCTATGACATTCCGCCTGAAGGACAAAAGCAATCCTACGAGCGATCGCGCGAAGCCATCGAGGCAATTGTCCGCCATCAAGCCACCGTTCAAAAGCTGGCTGTGGTCTCGCATTCGGGGTTTCTTTTGGTGACCATTCATCAGCTGATGAAGGCCGGCCGCCTGAAGGGCCGCCGGCTTCCGCACATCAAGTTTGGTCAGCCCACAACCTATCGCTGGATTCGCTAGAGGGACAGACCAATCCCTTTCAATGCCTCGCGGACTCGATCGAGCCCCTCACCAGTGCGGCTGGAGATAAGAAACACCGGCCGACCGTAAATCTCTTCCAACGCCTCTTTCCGCTCGGCCTGCTCCTTCCGATTGAGCCGATCCATCTTACTGGCCGCCACCACCAGCAAAATATTACGATCGGCTGCCCAGTGTACCACCATGGCCTCTTCCTCTTCGGGATTTCGACGAACGTCTTGAATGAGGACCGCTGCCACTAAGGATTGACGCTCCGTGAGATAGCCCTCCACAGCCTGTCCGAACACTTCGCGCGCTTCCTTGGAAACTTTGGCATAACCGAATCCCGGAAGGTCAACAATATACCAACCAGGCATCTGAAAGAAGTTAATGCGCTGGGTGCGTCCCGGTGTATTACTGGTGTGGGCCACTTTGGCCTTGACCAAGGCATTGATCAAAGAAGATTTGCCGGCATTGGAACGACCCATAAAGGCCACCTCGGGAATCCCCGTATTAGGCATCTCAGTCGTAGTCAAGGCGGATGCGACAATTTGCCCGCGTAGAGGCTGGGTTGGCTTCTTCTTTGGTTTGGCCACTACTGAACCACCTTGTTCTGGAGTACCAATGACAACACCTCATCCAGGTGACTCACGGCGTGAATGGTTAACTTTTTCCGCACATTGGCGGGAAGGTCCTCTAGGTCTCCCCGGTTTCGCTCAGGAATGAGCACCTCGGTAATCCCTGCGCGGTGAGCCGCCAAGATCTTCTCCTTGATACCTCCCACCGGAAGGACCCGTCCCCGCAGGGTAATTTCTCCGGTCATGGCAACGTCCGGACGGACCGCCCGGCCGCTGAGCGCCGACACCATGGCGGTAGCCATGGCGATCCCCGCCGAGGGCCCGTCCTTCGGGATTGCCCCTTCGGGCACATGAATATGGAGATCTGAGGTTTCGTCGAGCGACTCAGGTACGCCGAGATGCGCACGATGCGACCGTATGTAACTAAACCCAGCGCGGGCGGACTCTTGCATTACATCGCCGAGTTGCCCGGTCAGGGTCAGGAGCCCCTTGCCCGGCATGCTGGTCACTTCGATGGCCATAA
>JAKADW010000183.1 GCA_021820165.1 Bacillota bacterium | reverse complement strand
GTGAGCGGATCGGCATGCAGAGAAATTTGTAAAACTCGACGAATCATCGCGTACATTCCTCCCTCAAAAACCCGGGAATAAAAAATCCCCAGGTACCCCGGGGGGAGAGGGACAACCGATATTTGATCAACCCCTTGAGCCCCCAACGCCTACGAAGTTAGCTGACGGGTTAGGGCCGTGGTCATGCCCCTTGTCGGAAACAATTCACCCCGATCTTAGTGGGTCCTCCGCTTCATTCCGAACTCGGCGCTTTCAAGGTTACCTCCATTATATCGGGAGCAACACCCATGTTCAATGATCCGACCGCCATCTGCCGGAATTTCGCCCTTAAAATTTCCTGATATCTCCATTGCCCGAGTAGCATAGAGGAAATGTCGACAAACGAGGCCCTCATGCGACACATTGAGAATTTAGTCCGCGATATTTTGGCGTCCCGCCGCATGACGCACCATTTTCAACCGATTTGGGATACCGCCCAAGAAACCTTACTGGGTTTTGAAGCCTTAGCCCGGTTCCCGGATGCGTCCCCCGAAGTCGTATTCCGGACTGCTGAAGCTTGTCATTTGGGCGTGGCCCTCGACCGTCTATCCATCCAGGAAGCCTTGAGGCAAGCTCAGGACCTTCCCGGGCTCCTTTTTATCAATATGAATCCGAATCATCTCGGCCAATCCGAAGGTCCTTTTGGTTCGGTTGGGTCGGCCATCGCCAGCCGCCGCCAGCGACAGGCGGTGGTGTTTGAGATCACCGAGGAAAAAGTGCAGGAGCAAAGTCAAGTCGAAGTTGGTGTCGCCCGCATGCACCGGCGAAACATTCAGTTGGCCTTGGACGATGCCGGCACGGGGAAATCTGACGCGGCTCCCTTGACGTGGGTCCAACCCCGCTTCGTCAAGATTGCCCAGCCGCTTCTACAGCAATGGCAATCCGGTGACCAGGAGCCTATGCTCCACTGGATTAGTCTCGCGCGCACCGTGGATGCCGAGTTAATCGCCGAGGGCATCGAGGACCGGGACTTTCTAGAGCCATTGCGCGCGTTGGGAATTCGCTATGTTCAAGGGTTCGCGCTGGGACGCCCGGAGCCCAGCGAATATTGGCGCGAACGCCTTCAAAAAGTAGAAACCCGCCAGATGGAACCGGCCTTAAGGGTGTTCATACCTCCCGCGTGGCAAAAAGACCTTCCCGCGAACCCTCCGCTTCTTAGTGTGCAGGAAATTGGGGACATCATGTACAGTCTTTGGCCTTTTCCTGCCTTCATTGTCAATGGCGACAACCGACTTGTGGGAATGAACCTGAGGGCGGAACGGTACTTTGGCACCTCACTGGAACACGTAGCCCTCCAACCGGCGGAGGAGGTGCTGGGGCTTAAAGCCGATGAACCGGGGATGACGCGCGTGTCGGCCGTCTTCCCATGCAACCTCCCGGTTGGTGAAGCCCTCGAGCAGCGGGTCAGGTTAGCCCGTGGCGATGCGGGGGATGAACCGGCCCGACTCACCATGGTCGGGGTGCGCGTGGGTATGCGCCCGGAGACCTACAAACTTGTGACCCTAATTACCGAGGCATCGGACAGCCCCTTGCCATCCCTTTTAGGCAAAGATCCGTTAAGTGGCTTACCGACCCGAGCCTGGTGGGAACGGGAGCAACAAAGTTGGCAGAGCGCGCGTGGGGCCGTCATCTTCCTCGACTTAGATGGGCTCAAGCAAGTGAACGATCTCTTTGGGCATGGAGAAGGCGATCGTCTGATCGCGGATATGGGCCGCATCATCCATTATGCGCTCGAAAGTTGCCCGGCAGCCGCCCTACGCTATGGCGGCGACGAATTTCTCATCATCTTGAGGGATGCGAGTCTCAAAGAAGCAGAAGATCTTGCCATGTCTCTCGCCCAGCAGTTTTCCGCGTTTGAAAATACCGCCTCCCGGGTTCCCTCGAGCTTTTCCTATGGGGTATCAGCGTTCCAGCCTGGCACGCTTTCAGACGCCATTCATGCCGCCGATCAGCGCCTCTATGAGCAAAAGGGACTCTTGCTATCGACTTCGTCCGGCGCCAAGCTGGTCCTCACCGCGAGCGGACGGCGAGCGCTATGGCAACCCATCCAGCAGCACCACGCCACCCGCCCCAGGCTCGATCGCCTGGTGCAACACGTGCCGGCCGTCAACCTCAGACGCGCCTTTGTTGACTTTATCGCCCCAGAGGCGGGCTTGGCGGTGGTCGAAGTGAACGCCGGACGGGGACAGGTCGGTTTCCTGGGTCGGCTCGTCGCCCGTTTAGGTCCCGGCGCTCAATACCTCGGTGCCGACAGTAACGGACAACATCTGACCCGCATCTATCAGCAATGGCAACAGGAAATGCCCGCCACTCGAGTACATTTCCTGCGCACCGCGGCCGACCATCTGCCCATCGTCAGCCAGTCAGCGGATCTCACGGTATTGGGGTGGTCTTTGCCTGATGACGACGCGGAAGTCGTGCTGAGGGAAATGGCTCGCATCACGCGAGCGGACGGCGTGGTCGCGTTGGCAATGGTCCGGTCGGCCCGTTTCTCCGAGGGCTTAGAGCGCTTATGGCAACGAATCGAGCGACCCGTGCCAGTACTGGAGGAATCAGAGCTCTTGGCCATCACCCGCCGCCTAAACCTCACTGCCCTCCGCACCACTCTCCAGGCGGAACGGCTGACCTTCCCGACCGTCAAGGAGGTGAGCGTCTGGCTCGCCGCTTTGGATGTCCAAGCCCACCATTACCTTGATTTGACGAATCCGGCACATTTCGATCACGGGCAAGCCTTCGAGGCCACTTTGGAGACCCAATTTTGGCTCTTCGCTCACAGCACCGATTAAGCGGATTCCGTGGTGCCTAAGATGGCTCCCACGTATTGATCGGGGTCAAATTCCATCAAATCGTCCAACTTCTCCCCGACCCCGACAAAACCAATCGGCAAGTTGAGCGCCTGGTGAATGGCGAAAGCCACTCCCCCCTTCGCAGTCCCATCCAACTTCGTCAACACGATGCCGGTCACTTGGACCGCCTCTTGAAAAACCCGCGCCTGCTCTAGCCCATTTTGCCCGGTGGTGGCGTCGATGACCAACCACACCTGATGCGGCGCTCCCTCGCATTCGCGACCCACCACGCGGGCCATTTTCTTGAGCTCCTGCATCAGATGCGCCTTATTATGTAATCGCCCAGCGGTGTCGATCACGGCGAGATCCACTTTTCGGGCCACGGCCGCGCGCACTGTATCAAAGGCCACCGCCGCCGGGTCAGCCCCTTCCACCTGGCGAACCACATCCACCTGGGCCCGGCGCCCCCACTCCAAGAGCTGTTCAGCGGCGGCCGCGCGAAAGGTATCCCCAGCCCCCAAAATCACTGAGGTGCCGCGCTTTTTCATGCGTTCCGCCAGTTTACCGGCCGTGGTGGTTTTACCGGTTCCATTCACCCCCACCATCAGCCATACCGCCGGGCGCACCTCGGGTAGGGCATACGGATCGGGCATCGCCTGCAGCATGGACACCATCACCTGGTGCAAGAGTTGCATGACATCTTCGGCCCGCTCCGGTCGGTTTTGGTGGACCTTTTCCCTTAACTGGCCGAGGATCGTCTCGACCGCCCTGGCCCCCAGATCCGCCTCATAAAGAATTTCCTCCAACTGGTCGTATAAATCGTCTGACCACTGCCGGCCCCCCACCAACGCACGGATTTTGTCTCCGAGCCCGCCGCGCGTTTGGTCATGCCTTGGCGCAGCCGTTCAAAAAAACCTGCCATGGCCACTCTCCTTCCCGTTCCTATGAAGAACTTGCCACCGCCTCAGCGTCTTCCAACAACACCGAAATAAGACGGCTCTGTCCCTGACCATCCCCGGCCACCCCCCACAGCGCATCCGCGACCTCCATGGTTTGGCGGTGGTGTGTCACAATCACATACTGAGTCTTCCCCTTCAGCGTTTCAACATAATGGGCGAACCGCGAGGCGTTAGCCTCGTCCAACGACGCCTCGACTTCGTCCAATACCACGAAGGGGGAGCGCCGCACGGAAAGTAAGCTAAAGAGCCAGGCAATGCCCCCCAACGCTTTTTCTCCGCCCGACAAGAGGGAGAGATGACTCGGCCGTTTTCCCGGCGGCCGAACCCAAAGTTCCACCCCGGCGTTTTCCCCTTCGAGCCAGGTAAAGCCCCCATCGCCCCCGCCGTACAATTGGCGGCAGGCTTCGTTGAAGGCCACCTCCACGCGTTTGGCCGCCTCCCCAACCCGGCGCTCCATTTCCTGGTCGATATCCTTCAATGTCGCGAGAAGTTCCCGGCGGGCCGCCTCAACGTCCTGACTTTCCTTCTGAAGAAAACTCCGCCGTTCTTTTAGTTGCTCAAACAACGCCAAGCTTCCCGGAACGACCGGGCCCAACTCATTAAGACTTGCGGCAATGCGCGTGAGCTCGCGGCGCGCGTTCTCCTCCTCGCTTCGCGACAAGGGTTCGACTCCCTCTGGCACTTCATATGACTCAAAGCGCACTCGGGTCTCAATGAGCTCCTGCCGCCAGGCGTTGGCCTTCTGTTCCATGCGACGATCGTCCAATTCCAAGGCACGCTGGCGATTTTCCAAATCCAGGGCCTCTTACCTAACAGGAATAGCCAGATCCATGATCTATTACGAACACAGAAAGAGGAAGCCAAAATACGATATGGAACTTGAAGAACGCATTTCAGCCATCTTAAGCGAACGTCCTTCATACGGAACTCGAAGAGTCGGAGCAATGATCCGCCGTAAAGGGATCATTGCAGGGAGAAACCGTATAAGGAGGCATATGCGCCACATGAATCTCATCTTTTCCCATAAGAAAGTTAACAGGAAACATGTACCAAGAACGGTAGTTGTAGCAAGGCCTAATGTCATGTGGGAAACGGACATAACGAAGGTG
>JAKADW010000182.1 GCA_021820165.1 Bacillota bacterium | reverse complement strand
ATTGACCCCAACAAGGATTTGGAAACCTTGCTCCGTGCGGTGCACCTCGTCCTCTCTTATAAGATCCCAATTCAAGTCAAGGTCTTAGGGTCGGTTTCGGTACCCGCCTATAACGAAAGAGTATTAGCGCTCTGCCACGAATTAGCCCTCGATGACACCGTGGAATTTCTGGGTCATCAAAGCGACATTGGAGACGCGTATCGCGATGCCGACATCGCCGTACAATCCAGCGTCACCGAAGCCTTTCCATACTCTGTCATCGAATCCATGATGTCCGGCATCCCCATGATTGCGACCGACGTCGGCGGCACCCGAGAAGCTCTGGGCTCCACCGGAATCTTGGTGCCCTCGCGCGACCCGGCTCAACTTTCCTTGGGCATTGCGCTTTTAGCCCAAGATCCTGCGCTAAGAGAACGCCTCGGCGCTGCCGCCAGGGAACGCGCCTTGCAATTCTTTGAAATCTCCACCACCATGAGAGCCTTTATGAGCCTTTATCGCCGCTGGCAAATTCGGTCAGGATTGGCCGAGACCCCAGTACCCATGCCCACCAACCCGGTATTGCTTCGTGTCCTCCGGGGGCTTACCCTGGCACGGGTGGGATCCTGGGATCTGGCCCTAGACGAATATGAAAACGCCTTAGTCGGTCTCGGTAACCACCCGGCCGCCGCCCCCATTCTCATCGACATGGCTTCCATTGAAATCCGCCAGGGGCGGATGAAAGAAGCCGAAAATCATCTCATGAAGTCGCGTCTCATCGAGGCGTATTATAAAACTCAGGTCGGTCAAGCGGGATAATTTGTCGATAGGGGTCACAATTGCAATCATCCTGCTTGTACTTTCTTACCGCGGGCTTTACTATAAACATAATTAAACTCATGTAACGTGGGCTTTTTTATGCCTCGATCCACGATTAAGGGAGGGAGGGGTTCCAATGGCCCGAGATTTACGCCACGCTTTTTGGGGATATCGCACCCGCGATACCCTTCAATATCTTGAAGCCTTGGAAGCCCGCCTTGCGTCTCGCCAAGAAACCCGGACGGCCGACCTCTCGCAACTGAGATTAGCGCTCGAACAGGCTCGCCAGGAAGAAATGCGCGGCGAACAAGAGGTCCATGCCTTGCAGGCCGAATATTTTCGCCTCACCGGTGAACTCACCACGCTGGCAGGACGGTCTGAGGAAATCCTCGACCGAACCCACCAGGACTTCGAAGCCCGGGAACAGGCTCTACGGAACGAACTCGAGAGTCGCCGAGACTATCACGGCCAACTGCAGGAAACGATCCAAGTCGTCCCGCATAAGCTTCGCGCCGTCATCGAAGAGATTGCTTCCAAAGTGGAGAACCCTGCGCCCCCAACCTCTAGCCGTCCACTAGAGCCGGATCGGCCTGGGTCGGCGCGGAATCAATCCCATGGATAATGTGTTCTCACCTCTTTCCGATCCCACGAACGATTTGCCCCGGGGGCTATTCGGCTACCGCACCAAGAGTATTAATCGCTACGTATCGCAACTGATTGCCGCCGAGGACGAACGGAGTCGCTCTTGGCAGGAAGATATGCAACGCGTCAAACTAGACCTCGCATTGACCCAAGAACGCAAAAAGAATCTGGATGACCGGGCTCAGTACTTGCGCCTAGAGTGTGAGCGCTTGCGCATTCAGTTAGAACGAGAAAAAATGACGGCGCGCTATGCCGAAGCAGGCGTACGCCAAGAAATCCTTCGTCTCGAGATCGATCATAATCAGCGCGTTCAGGTGATTCAGGCAGATCGGTCCCGTTCCGATCGCGAAATTCAGCATGCGGAAGAATTGCTCTGGAACCTGTCGGAAAGCCTGTCCCGGGTCCTGCAAGAAGCCCAGACGATCGCCAACCAACAGTTATCCCCTGAATCTCCTGAGTCGGTCTGGAAGGCATTTGTCCAAATAGTGCTGGGGAAAAGCCATGACAAGACCACTCCCGAACTGTTAGGGGCGGGGCACTTGTTGCGTTATGCATTACCCGATGGCATGGTGCAAGTGATGACGCGCCAGGGACAGTCGCTTGGCATCGCCACGGCCGTTATCATTTCTCGGATTCCACCCACCCTAGTGGCCTACGTGGTCCCGCCCCTAGGCGCCATACTCACCGAAGACGTGCAGGTGATCCGGTATCGGAATCTCATGGTCCGCCAGCACTATCAGGTGGTGTCGGAATCGATGCTGCTCGAAGCCTTGCCGTCACGGAGCCGAAGCGGTGAGGCAGTAAAAGCCCTAGCATCAACGAAAGCCCCTTCTATCAGCCCAACTATTGGTCCCGCAGCGAAGGAGGCCGCCATCCCCCAGTGGCATGGCGGGGCCACGGAAGACCAAAATCTTATCGACACGGCGGCTCCGATGGTCAATATGGCAGATGAACCGAGCGAACCCGTCGATGAGGTTGTTGCGGCACCCGCACCGCCGGATCTTGATGAATACCGTCCAGATTGGGAACCCTCCCCGATATTGGCTCATACTGCGTCGGAGACCTTTGATCGGCCCGCGCCAGCAGACGCGTCACCGATGGGCCAAAATGGCCCAATGCTCCAAGACACCCAGAGCCCACCTGACGCCATGGAGGCGGTAGCGGCTCTGTCAGAGCGTCCGGGCCTGGACGCATTGCCTACAGAGCGAGACCCCGCCGAGATGCCGGTTGAGACCGCGCCGGAACCTTCTCATGTCTTGGCGCCGCCCTCGGCTAGTAAAGAGCCAGAGCGTGGGGCCCCCTCGGACAGCCCCCCCGATTACGGCAGCCAAGAGTCTTATGCAGATCACGCGGCAAACCTGACGCCCAAGGCACCAGAGACGGAACCCGATTCTAGCGTTACGCGCGCCGCATCCGAGGCACCTCGCGGTGAGTCCACGCATGTGCCCGAGCCTCTATGGTCTGCAACCATGGACACCGAGGTCGCTTCCGATCCCGGCCGTGCTCTGGGACTTCCAGGGATTACCGAAAAAGCGCCCCCAACCTTGGGATCGAGCCACAAAGCATCACCGGATGGGGTGTTCGACCAAGAGCCTCTGCCGGGCCTTAACCGTTCGTCGGTAACCCTGCCTCCCCCCATTTGGACCGATGGGCCGAGCGAACGAGCTCCAAAGCCAGCGGCAGCCCAGCCTTCACCGGCCGCCGCAAATCCGGGGATGCCAGCCGAATCGGGCGGGTTGGATGTGCGCACGTTCTTATACGGCAAGCGTGTCGGCCAAGACATTCTGGATAACCAGAGAAATCTCATTGCAAGAGCTGGAGAAACCATTACGCCGGAACTGGTGGCCCGGGTGGAAACAGCGGGACAGTTACCCGATTTGATTGTGCATATGGTTTTCTGATAGCCAGATAACCTGTAACGCATCCTTCGAATTATGGGGGCCTGTGGCGGGGAACCATCCCTTTCAATTGCGCGGCACTTAACCTTACGGATTCCTTTCCTTCCTCAAATTGCCAGGGAGTGTTGTCTTATGAACCTGAAACAATTGATGCGCTACACGGAGTTCTAATACATGGACATGCCAAGCATGCCTCCGCTAAACTAAATGAATGGAAAATGAGAGGACTTTCCTATGCTAATACCGGGCGTTCGCATTACACTTCGTGATTTCACCAGGGCCGACGTTGAGGCGATCATGGCGTATGCGTCGGATCCTGTTGTCACCCAATACCTGAACTGGGGACCGAATACGCGGGCTCAAACGGAAGAATTCCTAGCCAATGTAATCGGTACGGCCCAGCGTTCGCCACGAGCCCATTTTGAATTGGGAATTGTAGAAAAGGCCACCGAATTGCTGGTTGGTGGCGCTCGCATCACCGTGAGAAGCACCGCACATCGCGTGGGCGATATTGGATATGTGCTACGCCGGGACACATGGGGTCAAGGCTACGGAACGGAGGTTGCGCGACTTTTGGTGGAGTATGGCTTCCACACGCTCGGACTACACCGTATCGAAGCCACGTGCGATCCAAGTAACATCGCATCCCGGAAAATCCTCGAGAAAATTGGAATGCAACTTGAAGGCTGCACGCGGCAGCACTTGTGGATTCGCGGCAAGTGGCGCAACTCGCTACTCTTTGCTTCATTGGCGACTGAAATAGGGAATCCTTGACACTCCCCACGGCTAAAGCCGGGGATTCTTACGAGGACCCGATTCACGTCAATTTACCTCGCAAAGGGTTTGCCAAAAGCCCCCTAGCCACTCGTTCAACATCAAGCCTATGGCTACTACCGCCATTAACGTGTCAAGGTGGTCCAGATCGACGTAACCTCGGGGCGGGCATTGCTCGTGGAGGGGGGTTAAAGCCCGGAGTCGTTGGTGTGGGCGTCACAAGACAAACACCCGGCCCCTCTAACCGAAACCACGATTGGAGAGATGTGCGCGAACAGCGATGAACCATCTCGATCGGGCGCCAAGTCGCACACAGGTGGAAGCGTTCGCACAAAGGCAGATGAATCATTCGATCGCAAACCCTAAAACCCATCGTGATTTCGACGCGTACCGTGATCCGGTCACGAGTCGAATTTAAACGTGAAATCTTTAACTAGGCGATTGAGTGAGTACGATCTTGCTCAAATGTTCTAGCATCTCGTTGATCCTGGAACTGCGTAGCATCGGGCATGTTGGCTGCTAGTTGATTACTGACGCACGAGAAGCTATGGCGCTTTTTCCCAGCGACAGCAGAACTGTCCAATGACGGCGCGGGGTGGACCCATACCAATGGGTTGAGACTAATAAATCATGCATCCCACTTGGCATGAAAGATGCGCCCATCCTCGGTCGCCGTATGACCTTATCACCAGAAGCTATTTTAACCTCCTTTCGCGGAGAATTTCCGATGGCGGATCTTTGCCGACCGGCTCGCCGAATTCCTCCACTTTCAGACCAAGTTAATCCCTGTTAACC
>JAKADW010000181.1 GCA_021820165.1 Bacillota bacterium | reverse complement strand
CGGATGGACTGCACACTATATGGAACAGCAGGCCCATGGTCGTCTTATTCGGCCCCTGGCTCGTTATCAGGGACCGAGATCGGTTGTTGAGACACCATGAAATGTTTGGGTAGCGGATTGGAAGGACGCGATGGCATTGGCGGAACATCGCGGCAAGAAGAATGGCGGGGATTACTAATGCGGTGGCAGGGCGCGGCGGGGAGTGTTATCACGGTACAACCCCCAGGAACCCCCGGGGATTTCAAAGTGTACCCGGGGCCAGTCGCATTTCCCCGGTAAGGAGCTACGCTGGCCCCATGTGAGGGCAGCCGAAGGCTCCGCAACACGTGGGGGGCCAGCCCAATGTTTTTGTGGCAGGTCTACCCGGGTACACTCGGTCGTCCGGAATATCAATATCTATAAGGGAATTTTGTTCTTTCAGGGCTCCGTTTGACTATTATTGAAAGACGCGCTGCCAAGAATTAATTGCGCCCAGGAATCCGGGTTGCGCTGTTGGTAGAGTTTAAGCCACCGATTGACGTCATCCGCGCTCACGCAGAGATCCGGAGGGGGTACGCCCTGCGAAAAGATGGAGTCCAACCGGCCCTGCTGAGCAGGGGTGCCGTCACTCGCAAGATAAGCGGTGATAATGCGATGAGTAGTGGCGTCCGGGTGTTCCCTTAACCAATCCTCCAAGGGGCGATCGCCGCGAGCTTGGTTGCAGGTTGCGCACGCGGCCACCAAATTGTCCGGCTATCGCGCGCATGGCCCAATCAGTGACCGACAGAAGTCGCAGGATGTCCGCAGTAGACACAGCTCACGTGCTCGATCCTCATGACTACACCAAATTGCGCGACTTGGTGACCCGAACGCACCGTACGGTCGGGGCCATTCAGGCTCTAAAAGTAAGTGCATACAACTTTGAAAATGGGATGGAAAAGCGGTTCACGAACGTCCGCGTCCCCAGCATAATCCACGAAATCCGGGCATTTCAGCAGAATCCGGAATCCGTGGCAACCCGCTGGAAGAAGGACATGGCCCAGCGCTACGACCCGGAGATCTGCGCGCGCCCTTGGGATATCCAGTCCTAACGTGCCCTATTACTACCGGTGATTTAGGTAGCTCGGTTCGACCGGGCTACCTTTTGTCGTCCCGGTGAAGCATCCCTTCTCGGTGAAGCGTGGCTGGGACGGTTGTTCATGCCCAATGATCCTTCTGAGGCCTTCCTGCGCCAGCTGATTGATGGCGCCCCCAGTTTGGGCATTATGGCCGAAGCGCCAGCTCAACATCGCAGGCGCGTGGCTACGGTATTGATGATGGAACAGGAGTCCGCCCACGAGGTAGGGATGCTCGGCTATCAGGCCCGCTTGTTGGTCCAATGCAGCCTGCCGTATCGTACGGTTTTCGATGGTGGCGGATCCGGAGTACGGTTTGCCGTATGGGCCGTATCCCCGATTGATTCTGACGTGGGCCGCGCCAGAGGGTGTGCGAAAGCAGAGTCGGCACATTGATTGGCGCCTGAGCCTGAACGCACTCATGGCGCAACTGGGGATTGCGTCGCACGCCAACGGCGAAAAGCGTCAGCGATTCAAAGACCAGATTCTGCGGCTCTTTACTGCAACGATCTCCTTAACCCAATGGGAGGGCCCGACTCCCGACCATGCGGAGTATCCGCGTGCTGTCCACTATCGCCGGGAGCAAATGTTGCTGGCGGACGACATGGAGCTATGGTGGGATCCCTATCAACCCTCTCAGCCATACCAAGCGGCATCATTCCTCACTCTGAGTGAGCGATTTTATAATGATCTAACGAGCCATGCAGTCCCCGTCGACATGCGGGCAGTTATCGCCCTGAAGGGCTCCGCATTGGCCGTCGACATCTATAGTTGGCTCACCTACCGGCTGAGCTAGGGGTTTGGGTAGTAATCGACCGAAAAATGTAGCAGAATCCGAAACCCAATCCTAGTGCTGCATTCACCGAATAGATAGAGCCGGCATTTTTCGACCATTCAGTCCAAAATCACTTACGCGGGGAGTCTAGGGGCTGTTATCTTAGCCATTTCATGACTTTTCAAGACGTTTTTGACCGCGAATGCAGTTTTCGTTCTGTTTCTATCCGAACCCCTACCACTACAACACCTTCGCCTTGCCCCTACGATCTAGATGTGTCGGCATCCTTACCTTCTTAGGATGGTTGGAGTTCAAATGTTACCACCGCGTTGGTCCCTTGGTTATCCTGAGTATGTAGCTGATACCAGGTATTGAATGTTATCCGAAACGTCGCGTAATCTGGAGTGCTATATAACGTGGTAGGTTGGTTCGGCGTAATGGCCACCGTTTCTAAGTAGGTGACCCAATTGGTCGGACTGGATTGGAACACCAGGTCGGCCTGATTCTTCGGTAAAGCGCGCGACCAGTAGAGCGTCAAAGGCATAAGGTTACCACCATTCCACGCACGCATGGGGTGCGCGACGGATGGCGTCAACAAGCTCGCGTAAGTAACAACGTCAGATTGCGAGACCCCCCGGATCGATGCGCCTAGCTGAGGCGGAGCCCACTGCCGAAACGGCGGAAAGTTTTGTTCGATGATATCAGGCGGCGTCGGGTTAGATGTCGTTCGAACAATGAGGGTAAAATGATGAGCCTCGTGGGGCAAACGATTCACGAGATAGGGAGGAAGTACTGGTGCCCCTGAAACCTTTGGGGGCACTTTCTTTACGATTACAGTATGTGGCGAAGATGTTCCGTTGGTAGAAATCGATGTGTTTACATGGTGAGGAGTGTTGTGGCCTCCGGAAATCGCATAGGAATGCCCATCGACACCGCATCCTGGTACCAGGATACTTATACTTCCGACGATTCCTCCTGCTATTAACATAAAGCGCGAGTGCATAGCCAATCCCTCCTCAAAATCCGTTCCATCCGAATTGCGATTCCCTTAGGGATAACGCAATCGGGGTCTTCGGAGTTACCTGGATATGGGGTTTGGGTAGTAATCGACCGAAAAATGTAGCAGAATCCGAAACCCAATCCTAGTGCGGGATTCGCCGAATAGATAGAGCCGCCATTTTTCGACCATTCAGTCCAAAATCACTTACGCGGGGAGTCCAGGGGCTGTTTTCTTAGCCATTTCATGACCGCGAATGCAGTTTTTGTTCTGTTACTACCCAAACCCCATAAACACCGGTGAAACAAGGCGAGTAACCTCATCATGTCGCGAATCGTTATACTTACAACGAGATTTTGAGATGGGTACGCTCATGAATTCTTGCTCATGGCCCAAAATTCAAGGAATGGTTGCCATACCCCGACAGCTCGGAAATTACCACACCGCGTTTTTACTATCGAGGCGGCTAATTAGCAAAAAGGATCCTTGAATGTAAAGGAGGTATCTATGATCACAAGAACTCACTGGCTAGCCGCGCTCTTCCTCGGGGGGAGCCTCGCACTCGCGGGCTGTGGGAACAGCGCGCACGTATCCGCACCCTCGTCGGCCAAAAACTCCAGCTCCAGTCACGGGAAGACATCCGGGCCAATGAAGAGGCACTGCATCTCCTCGTCATATAGCATCTTCACGTCTCTCGATCCCCATTGGATTATGCCTAATCGAGTTCCCTCATCGTCAGTGAATGCGCGTCGCAATTGGCCCATTTACAATACTCAGTTGGCAATGAATCAGTTTCCAGCATCATGGCATGGGAACGACCTGATCAACACATGGAAGCTTCCCCCTCGATGGGTCCCTTATCTATCAAAAAATGAGAAACAAGCATCGCCGTTTGTTAATGGCCACCCAAAATACAAGCAAGACTCCTTTAACCCTCTACATCACTCTACAGGGGACGGTCTTCTTGTATCCGCAGACCATCATGCAATCCCAATGGCCAATTCCCCGCACCATAGGAGATATCCCTCCGACCACCATTGTCGCAGAATTTGTCCCGTTAAAGTCAGCGGTCGAAGCGGGAATCATTCCAGAAAGCTCAAACCAACCGATTTCTTCAGGCTATGTGTCCTCGACATGGCAAAAGGCACTGGGAATGACAGCATCTCAAATTGATCAGGCGTATAAGTGACTGTTATCTTCGGGAGGCATCACACGACCCATTGGTCAATGCACAGGAAGGCGCCATCATGGCGCCTTCCTGTGCGTGAATCCGGGCGCTCTCCTTTCGCACCCTCGTCTAACAGGGGTTCGGGTAGTAACAGTAACAGAACCCCTACACACACCTCTTGACACGGTATCTCAAATCAATTTGGAACACAGCAGAAAGTTTCTGATAATAAAACCTAATTAACAATTGACATATAATTGGCGAATATAGTACAAAGGGATCAGAAAGCAAACATCATGACTATCATAAGTGATCTTTTAGAAGTGATATTGAGGAGTGGGTGGCGTGTCGATGGTGATGACGGGTGAAGAGATAGAAGGATTGTTACAAAACCTCGACTTAGGCATCGGATCGGCTTGGGATGGGTGCACCGTGGATACCAGACGGGTTTCTGACATGAAGGAATTCTATTTTGAGTCTACGGGAGAAGAGACCGATAAAATTGTTTATCAAATCTTGGGTTGGCCGGAAGGCGGAGGGACGGCCGATTTGTTAGTCACTATCACGGTTTTGCATCATGGGTGCGTGGGAAGCGAACCATTTCATACGAAAGGGCATTTTCATCGGGATCCAGATGGGCCGGAATTCGTGGTGGGGTACCGAGGCGTAGGAATACTACAAACCGGGGACCGCACCGGACAAGAGGAGGAAGTGAAGGTCGAACGCGGAACGCATGTGTGGATACCGACTGGTGTGGCGCATCGTGTCATCAATCGATCCGATGAGCCTGTCATCTATTTGTCCGTGAGCTCCGCCGTGGTAGGTCACGATTATGACTCGGTAACGCAACTTCGATGGAAACGAGATAGTACTA
>JAKADW010000180.1 GCA_021820165.1 Bacillota bacterium | reverse complement strand
TTCAATAATCGGTATATAATACAAGGCCCACGACCCCAACCCCTTGCGCTGCAAGGGGTTCGACTTTGGGTACAACCGTAACTAGGAAAGTCCTGCTAGTTCAACGCTAGATATACCGCTATTCGTATGTATGTTAAATTAAATACAGCAACATTGCAATTGGTCGATTAAATTGGTATGTCATACACGAATGGTCGGCTCCGCAAAATACTTCAGCAGATGAGGACAGATGATTATGTACAAAAGCGTGGATGCCTCGGTGATGCGGCAATTCAATAAACGGACCGTACTTAATGTCTTGTATCAACGACCCGAGACCTCTCGGGTCTCTATTTCCAGCGAAACCGGACTCAACCGGGCCACGGTTTCCTCTCTAGTCGATGAACTCATAGCCGAGCACTTTGTCGAGGAGATTGGACTAGGTACCTCTCACGGAGGGCGCAAACCGATTTTGCTACAGTTCAATGCCGAGGCGGGTTATGCCGTCGGGATTGACTTACAGATTACCCACATCGATACCGTGCTCACCAATGCAAGACGTGAGGTGGTGTACCAACATCGCCTACAAGTCGACGCCGACGACGCGGCCCTCACCGCCGAACACTTGCGCGCCTTACTGATTCAAGAGGTTCGCGCCGCCCATGCGGTCTGTCCCAAAAGTCCGCGTGGAATCCTCGGGGTGGGGGTTGCCCTCCCCGGCTTGGTCAATTACGAGACCGGATGCGTCACGTATCTTCCTAATTTAGGTATCACCGATTGGCCTATTGCACCGGACCTGACAAAGAGTCTAGACGTCCCGGTGGCCATTGATAATGATGCCAACTGCGGCGCCTGGGAAGCCTTTTTGTCGACCGGGCTTGCCAATCTGGTGTTTATTAATGCCGGCATCGGCGTGGGGGCAGGCATCATTTTGAACGGGCAGCTCTACCGAGGGCGCGATGGTATCGCCGGGGAGGCGGGGCATACGACCATTTCCACGATGGGAGTCGTCTGCTCGTGTGGCAACTACGGATGCTGGGAGCAATATGCTTCGGAGCAAGCCCTAGCTCGCTACCTACGAGAACAAGGCGCCACCCAGATTGATGCGTTTACCCCAGGCTTTATCGATCTATGCATCGCAGCTGCAGAGTCTGGAAGCCACGCCCATATTCAGTCGTGGCGTGCCTTAGCCGAGGCGCTTGGTATCGGCATCTCCAATCTCCTCCAAATACTCAACCCGGACTCCATTTATCTCGGCGGTACCATTGCCGAAGCCGAAACCATCATTCTTCCCGAAATCCAGCGTGTGATCCGACATCGGGCCATGTTTGCTAATAAAACCGTCCCGGTTTCCGTCTTACCCACCCAGACGGTAGCGCGCGGGGCCGCTGGTTTGGCCATCGCGCGCGCCATCGACATGCTACCCACTCACGCGGGGTAATCGGTGTCCTCCGACTTCTCATGAGTAAGCCACCGCCGGGCCTCAGTCACCGCCGCTTCGACAAACTGGGGGCCGGTAGACAGGGCCTGCCGGCGCCGACCAATGACGGCATCCGGTGTAAGTTTCTCTAGCCATCCCCATGAAATCTCGGGAGCGACCCGCTCCAGGTACTCCGGTGTCACATCCATAAAGCGTAGCCGGTCTTGCTCCAATTGCGTGACCAAGCGTCCAACCAAGTGGTGTGCCTCACGAAATGGCATCCCGTGTGCGACGAGCATGTCCGCCAGATCGGTGGCCGCCGTATAATCTTGATGGAGTCGCTGTTGAATGCGGTCCTTTTGTAACGTCATGGTGCTGAGCATTCCAGTGGCGGCTGGCATTAAGAGATCTAGGGTGTCCACCACATTAAAGACGGCCTCTTTATCTTCTTGCATGTCCGAGTGGTAGGCGAGCGGCAAACCCTTCATGACTGTCAAAAGACCGAGAAGGCTACCAAAAACGCGTCCAGTTTTACCCCGGATCAACTCCGCCACATCGGGATTCCGTTTTTGCGGCATAATCGACGACCCGGTGCTATACCCATCGGCCATCCGGATAAAGCCAAATTCGTGACTGGACCAGAGTACCAATTCCTCTCCCAGCCGGCTCAAGTGCACCATCAAAAGACTCGCCCACGCCATGTACTCGATCAGAAAATCGCGATCGGCGACCGCGTCAATCGAATTGGTATACGTGGTGTCTAGCCCTAAAGTCGTGGCCACCAGAGCGGGGTCCGTGGGATACGGAGTTCCGGATAAGGCGCCCGCACCCAAAGGCGACATGGAGACCCGCCGCTGCCAATCTTGGAGCCGCTCCCAATCTCGGCGGAGCATGGCCACATACGCCATCACATGATGGGCAAATAAGATTGGTTGAGCCGCTTGAAGGTGGGTATAGCCGGGGATAATCACCTCGGGATTTTTCTCCGCTTGGGTGACCAAGGCATCTATCAGGTGCCAAAGCAGACGCTGTTGCCGAATCCCCACGTCCCGCATGTAAAGATGCATATCGAGTGCTACCTGGTCGTTACGACTCCGCCCGGTGTGAAGCTTTCCGGCTACCGGCCCGATTAATTCGCGCAGTCTGGCTTCCACATTCATATGGATGTCTTCGTACTCAATGCGGGGGCCGAAGGCACCGGATGCCACTTCCTCTTGAATCGCGTGAAGGCCCCTCTCCATCTCGGCTACATCATCTAGGTCGATGATTCCCGTCGCGCCCAGCATGGCTACGTGCGCCCGGGACCCTTCTAGGTCGTAGGAAATTAGTCGCCAATCGAACGTCGCGGAGGCGGTGAACTGCAGTGCCGTGTCAGCCGCCGCATTTGCAAATCTTGGGTTCCGTGCCACGGTCATGAATTTTGGTTCCTTTCCAATTGCGCATGACGAATCGCCATAGGCAGCCCAAACAAGCGAATAAAACCTTCGGCATCATGATGGTCATAGTCACCGCCGTCAAAGGTCGCTAAATCTTGGGAGTACAACGAATAGGGTGAGGTCGCCGCTTGATGCATCGCCTGTCCCTTGTAAAGCGATAGCGTCACTTCGCCAGTGACGACTTGGTTCGCCTGATCCACAAAGGCTCCGAGCGATTCGCGTAGTGCCGAAAACCACCATCCATCGTAAATCAGCCGTGCCAGGCGGAGCCCTACCTCAGAGGCGAACCCCCGCGTTTCGCGATCCCAGGTCAAGGCGGTTAGAGCTCGATGGGCCGTATACAATATGGTTCCCCCCGGGGACTCATACACTCCCCGCGATTTCATGCCCACCAACCGGTTCTCCACCATGGTCACCCGTCCGATCCCATGGCGGGCACCGATGGCGTTTAGGGTTTGGACCAAACTCACTGGATCCAACGGTTCGCCATTTACTGATATCGGATTGCCACTGGCGAATCCCACGCGAATCGTTTCGGGCGTATCGGGGGCTTTGATCGGATCCTTGGTCCAGGTATATACATCGTGGGGGGCGGGAATCGATGGATCCTCCAAAAGACCGCCTTCATGGCTCACGTGCCAAAGATTTTGGTCGCGCGAGTAAGGCGAGGCCGGTGTGGCGGATACCGGTACTCCGTGGGCTTTGGCGTATGCCATTGCCTCCAAACGACCCGTAATGTCCCACTCGCGCCAGGGCGCGATGACATGGAGGTCGGGTGCCAGAGCCCTGACCCCAAGCTCAAATCGCACTTGGTCGTTGCCTTTCCCGGTTGCCCCGTGCGCCACGGCCCGCGCCCCATAATCTCGAGCCATACGCACTAACTCCTCGGCGATGAGGGGCCGCGCAATTGAAGTCCCTAAGAGGTAGACATCTTCATAAATCGCCTCACTCCGCAGCATCGGAAACACAAAGTCTCTCACAAAGCGTTGGCGCAAGTCTGCTACCTCCACGGCCTCGGCGCCCGAAGCTAAGGCCTTGGTGCGGACCGCCTCGAAGTCGTCACCTTGTCCCAAGTCGGCGCAAAAAGCCACTACCCGCACCTCGTACTGTTCTTTCAACCAGGGGATAATAATTGAGGTATCCAGGCCACCGGAATAGGCCAGCACCACCACGTCCCCCGGTTTTATTGTGTGTTTCATCGGCTTCAATGCCCACCCTTCGTATCACTACTGCCTTCTATCAAACTTACACAAGTAGACCGATCATCCTCATCGGGTCGGCCGATCCACACATTCCGCACTCCCCCATGGAGCGCGGCCACGGCTGCCTCTATTTTAGGCACCATGCCCTGGTTAATCACCCCGCACTCGATTAACCGCTCGCATGCTTCGACATCCATCCGCGTTATGACGCTCTCGGGATCCTCCCGACGCCCGCGGACCCCGCCGGTATCCGTATAAAAAATCAACGTATCCACTCCAAGCTGTTGGGCAATACCACTGGCGGCCCAGTCTCCATTCAAATTCAGTAAGGTTCCGGTACCCTGCTCCGGGGCAATGGGTGCTATGATTGGCACTAGGCCAGCCTCCCAGATCCGTTCAATCAGGTCGGCACGGACCGTTGCCACTCGACCCACCAGTCCCAGATCGACCGCATCCCGGGTGGCATGAAAGCACCCGCCATCTACTCCCGAAAGTCCAATCGCCGAAATCCCCACCTGCTGACATTGTGCCACCATCAAGAGGTTTGCGGTACCCCGCATCACGGCCACGACTTCATGCATCACATCCGGGGTGGTCACTCGTTGTCCGTCCTTAAAAACGATCGGAACCTGTAGTTGGGCTAAGCGTTCGTTGATGAGAGGACCCGCACCATGCACCACCAAGACCTGATGACCCTTTTCCACCAGATGGGAAAGATCCTCGGCCCAATTCGACCCACTAGGAGATTGGAGGACGCTGCCGCCAACCTTAAGCACCATCCGCATCGTTATGCCCTCCGATATTGGGCATTAATTGCCACATAGCGCTCCGTCAAATCGCATCCCCAGGCTTCGGCACTCGCTTTGCCACAATGCAAATCCACTACGAACA
>JAKADW010000179.1 GCA_021820165.1 Bacillota bacterium | reverse complement strand
CAATCTACAGAAAACGTACGGAGGGCGCCGTCGGTGGTTTCGTAAGACCGCACCCTTTTGGGCGTTGCGGTCAGTCTCGGTCGCGGTCGGTGAGGGCGATACCTTAGCCATAGTGGGCGAAAGTGGATCCGGTAAGTCCACCTTAGGACGCATTATGGCTGGCGTGTTGCCGTGGGATTCGGGAAGCGTAAAAGTGCATCAGGAGGTGATGAATCCTCGCGACACGACGGATGCCGCGCGTAGCCTACGTCGCTCCATTCAACTCGTGCATCAAGACCCATTTGCCGCGCTCAACCCAAGTCAGACCGTAGCCGCGATATTGCGGTATGCTATTGAGGTCAGTAGGTTAAAGGGACGGGAAGCGGTGTTGGCAAGAACCCGAGATCTTTTGACGGACGTGGGGCTTACCCCACCCGAGCGGTATTGGAACAAGTATCCATACCAATTGAGTGGGGGACAACGTCAACGGATTGTGATTGCGCGAGCGCTCGCCGTGGATCCGAAGGTATTGATAGCCGACGAGGCGGTATCCATGATTGATGTTTCGATGCGACAAAACATTTTAGAAATCATGAGGACGATTCAAGAGCAACAGGGCTTGGCCATCGTGTTTATTACGCATGACTTGGCCTTGGCGAGGAACTTTGCGCAGCGCGGCCGTACCATTGTTATGTATGCGGGGACGATTATTGAAAGCGGCGCGACCGAGGCGGTGATTCAGGACCCCCATCATCCGTACACAGCGATGCTGCGCGATGCGGTGCCCGAGCCGGACCCCGATGTACCGCTGGGGGCACTGGTGCCTCTGCCGGCGGGCCCGCCGGATATGCATTGG
Organism: Bacillota bacterium; assembly: GCA_021820165.1. The sequence goes on along the minus strand of JAKADW010000179.1, from coordinate 4,120 downwards.
CTCGCGCCGGGTTGCCGATTTGCTCCGCGTTGCCCCTACGCGTCAGCCCAATGTGACAGGGAAACGCCAGATTTGGCGCTCGTGGGAGATAATCACTGGGTGGCATGTCATCACGCGCACGAGTGGATGTTAAACCTAGAACATTCTACAATAGCCCGATAAGAGGAGGCGAGGAAGTACGGAAGACCAGGCACGGGTTATACAGCATGGGTGGGGCTCGGGTACTCGAGAGCGTCGCGAACAAATTTTACAGCGCGTGCGACGCCGGGGACGGATTACCATTAAGGAATTAACCGACGAATTTGGTCTTAGTGCCGTCACCATTCGTAAGGATCTGGAGCAGCTCGAGATGGCTAGTGAAGGTGATCTCAAGCGCTATCGCGGTGGAGCGGTGTTGAATAAGGTGCCGATTTTTGAGACGGACTTCCTGATTCGCGAAGAAGAGATGCGCGAAGAGAAGATGGCCATTGCCGTGAGGGCTGCAGAAATGGTTCCCGACCAAGGCGTCGTGATGCTTAGTGCAGGCACCACGACCACGTATATCGCCAGGCAATTGGCGCACCGCAAGGGAATCACCGTAGTCACTAATGGAATTAACATCGCGGGTGAATTGGCGGGACGATCGCAACTTACGGTGGTGATGATTGGGGGCATCCTGCCGGAGAAGTCATATGCCACCGTGGGCCCTACCGCCGAAGATTATCTGGCGCGGGTCACTGCAGACATGGCCTTTGTGGGAGTGGCCGGAATCGACGCCGAGGTGGGCTTTACCACCCCATACATGTTGGAGGCCCAAATCTATGCGCAGATGATCCAGATGGCCAAGAAGTCTGTTATTGTGGCCGACCATACTAAATTAAACCGTCGCTCGTTATCGATTATTGCCCCATTGGCTGGGGTGGATGCCACTATTGTGGATGCTGACGCCGATCCCCAGTTTGTGGAGATTCTCCGTAGTCACGGACATCCGGTCATCGTGGTGGGTTCGGCAGCGGAGGGGGTTTCGTCGGACCCGGTATCGAGGGGGTGAGGCTACCAGGAATCGAAGGTCCACAGGATACGGATAAAACGGAGGGGCTACGCATGGAGTTAAGAACCTATCAAGGGGGCGACGAAGCCGAAATTCTTCGCTTGTGGAATCGCACATTGGTCCGCGATCCCATTACCGCCCAAGACTTCTATCAAAAAGTGCTTTTAGATCCAAATTTTGATTCCCATGGGGTATTTCTCATGGTGGATGATGGAGAGATTGTGGGGTACCTCCAGGCGATTGTGCGCCGGGTACCACTAGGGACCGATTTCGAGCCCGATCTGGGGTGGATTACGGCTCTAGTGGTGGATACCCGGGTCCAGAGACAGGGCATTGGAAGCCAATTGATGAAAGAAGCGCTCCGCTATTTGCAGGGTAAGCATCGTAGTCGGGTCGAATTTTCTCCCTACGCACCCTATTATGTGGTACCTGGAGTCGATCGCATCGGGTATCCTGGTGCGCTGGAATTTTTTATGTCTCAAGGATTCTCGGTGCAGTATTCCCCGGTTGCCATGGATAAAGGATTAGTGGACTTTGTCATGCCCGCCGATGTGCAACAACACATTGAGGCACTCGACCAGACTGGCGTGGTGGTAGAGCCTATATCGCCCGCGTTTTACACACGGCTCTTTGAATTCTGTGATCGAGAATTCTACGCCGACTGGTCAAGATCGTTACGCGATGCGTTGGCGATGCCCATCGATCCTCAGCAGCTCCTGATTTGTCGCGAAAAAGATACCGTGTTGGGCTTTGCTTTGTTTGGCGCCTATGACGGGCATCTCGAGCGGTTTGGACCCTTTGGGGTAGCCGAGAGTGAGCGAGGTCGCGGGCTCGGTAAGGCGCTTTTATATCGTACCCTAGAGACCATGAAGCAAAGAGGGTGCCACTCGGCGTGGTTTCTTTGGACAGGAGAACGCTCGCCAGCCGGTTACCTGTATTTTCGAGCAGGCTTTGAAGTCACCCGACGCTTTGACATTCTAGAAAAACGATTATAAGCCAAAGGCCTAAACGTGATGGCATCATAGATAAAGGACGTGGCGAATTATGCACATACTTCTTGTGGGAGCTCATGCTGCCGATATGGAGATGACGGCCGGGGCAGCGGTACTGGCCTATACCCGCGCGGGTCATACCGCAACTTTCGTGCATTGCACACCCGGCGAAAAAGGCCACGCGACGCTCAGTCCCGACGTGTATGCAGAGCAAAAGCGGCAGGAAGCGAGGCAAGCGGCAGGACTTTTGGGGGCACAGGTGCGCTTTTTAGACTATCGAGATGGGGAGCTGCCGGAATCGGAAGCCGTGGCAAAAGACATTGCGTGGGTGATTCGGCAAGAGCGACCGGACGTTCTTATTACGCATCCCCCGCATTCGATCCACGATGATCACGCACGGTGCCACGGTAATGCCCTGCGGGCGAACTTTCTGGCGGAGCTACCAGGGCTCGATACCGATCTGGCTCCTCACTGGATCTCACGGGTCTACTTCGCAGAGAACTGGGAAGACATGGAGGGATTTATTCCGGATACCTTTTTGGATGTGTCGGCCGTCTTTGATGACTGGGTCGAAGCGGCGTCATGCTATAGCCTATTTCGCGGCGGAGTGTCGGTGTTTCGCTATCAGGACTATTACCGGGCATTGGCCACAATGCGGGGCTGTCTCGGCCGATCTGACAAGGCGGTGGCCTTCATGCGGCCCCCGGGTTTCGGCCATAAACGAGGGGCCTTGGTTTTGTAAGGGCGAGCATAAAGCGCTAGCACGGGCATAGGGTAGGACGAGACAGCCCTGTCGCGTCCACCCTGTGGTAGGAGGAGTTCCCGTGAAACGACCGTTGACGCTCTTTTTGTTGTTCGTCTTTGCTGCCGCCCAAATTTATTTTGCGAAACTGCCCGTATCGCATCAAGTGCAAGGATCAACCTGGATCCAAGTAAGTGCAGTGCCCGGGGGATTGGTCGAACGGAATCAGGACTATTATTTAGTCGGCACCACCGAGGCTCTCGTGCTGCATGCCAACGGGGTTCATATCACGGCGACGCCTAATACTCTGACGTGGATGGATGTGCCCGAACCATCGGGACAAAATGTCTGGCACCTTGCGGTGGGTGGTCCTAGCGCAATTCCCCTGGTAGGGGTAGGTGGACAAATTTATCCCGCGCCCGATGGGCAAAGTGTGGTCTGGATCGATGGTTTAACCAAAAAAGCCTATGTGTCTAACCCAGTGGCCAGTGCGTTGACCCCCATACAGCCGAATGTGCGCCAGGTGGAACGGGCCGTTTGGGCCTCCGACAGTCATGCCTTAGCGATTTTGGGAAAGGGACCAGAGGGACCCGGGGTGTATGTGTGGGATGGCGATCATCAACTACAAGCAGCGATTCTGCCTGGCAAAGCCGCCACAGTCACTGGTTTTGGCATCACCCAAAACGAAACCATTATCGCGGCGCTGAGTTCGGGCCGGGTGGTGATGCAAGGCACCGGTCTGGTAAGCCAGATTCCCCAATTGACGCCGATCGCTGTGGCTCGACACCAGGATACCGTATTGGGAATGACCGCAAACCAGGTGATTCTTTGGCATGCCGGGAACGTGTCGCGCACCAGGCGACCCGATCTCGTCTGGAGTGGGGTCCCCCGATTTTCGAAAAATGGTCAGTTCGCTGCTGTGCTCGCACATAACCGGAACGGCGCAGAGCAGTTGCTCCTCTATGGTCCCCATCAGCACTGGAGCATATCCGTACCGTATCCAAACACCGCGTATCATTTAATTGGTTTTATCGGCGATCACTGGGTCTTGGTGACGGTGGCCAGTGGACCACACCACGGAACCTATGCGTGGTGGATCAACGGATGACCATGTGGACATTTCCAGGCGAAGATACTTCCCTTTAGCTCGGAGGCATGGTATGATAGGCGCTGTGGTTGGAATCTTGACGGACGCTCTGCCTTAAAATACAATGTAACTCGCGACTTTTTTGGGCGAATAGCTCAGCGGTAGAGCACCTGCCTTACAAGCAGGGGGTCACAGGTTCGATCCCTGTTTCGCCCACCAATTGCATACACGGAGGCGTGGTGTAGCCGGCCTAACACGCATGCCTGTCA
>JAKADW010000178.1 GCA_021820165.1 Bacillota bacterium | reverse complement strand
GCCCTTCGCACCAAGGCCACCGGCCGGTGGCCCTTAAGGACTACACAATTTTTCGTCTGACCGGTCAGTGGGTGACTGACTATTCCATTGCAGCCAGCAGTGGCTTTTTAGGCGTCGATGGTGAGTGGTTGCCTCAAGCCTTAGATCTGGGTGGCCTTAAATCGGAGACCATGCCCACGTTACGTGACATGGCATGGGGTTTGCCGGCCCGGCAGTATGATGCTGAGGTCATACTGGGCGGCAGCGATGGAGCTTGCGCACACCTCAATCTTCAAATTCCCCAAGATGGCTCGATAGCAGTGCTCGCAATGGGAACGAGTGGGGCATTACGCAGCACCCTGCCCGGCAGTTCCGACAATCCCGGTCTATTTAGCTATTATATGGGGCCGAATCGCGGTTACCTGGTCGGATCGGCGTTTTCTAACGTCGGCAACGTGCTTGCCTGGCTGGCACAGGTCTTTGAAATTCGCGTTGAACAGGTCATTACCGAGGGTATTCACGCGATACGAAGTCAAGCTAGTCTGCCTTTAGCACTACCCTATTGGTTTGGCGAACGCTCTCCGTGGTGGCGTGATGGATTATCCGGCAGCTGGCTTCATGTTGGTCCGGAGCACGGCCGATCCCAACTCATCGGATCGATGCTATTGTCGATAACCGCATCCTTTTGGCACGGTCTGAAAGAAGTGGCCCTCTTAGCCTCATCCCCACAAAAAGAAATTCGGGGCGGTTCAGGCCTCTTAGCGAATCGCGACCTGGCTCAGTGGATGACCGATGCTCTCGGTCTGCCCCTTGTGCTCCGGGGATCGGGAGATGCGTCCCTATGGGGAGCCGTGGGACTCGCGTACGGGCGTCACTTTATCCCCGATCCTTCCGATATTCATTACCAGCCCGGCAATAGGGCCATTCAAACCCAACTTGAGGAAACCTGGCATCGGATTCAGACCGCCGTCGGCCCATTAGTGGGTTAACACCACGCCGCAGCGAACCCAACCGCCTTACCCAACGACGGTCTTTTCCCGCTAGAGCTGCCCTGCTATACTGAGAGCCAATATCCACGTCTTCGGACGCGGGGACCCCCACTATCTTAGGAGAAGAAAGGACGGTGCCACTTGTGAGCGCACGTACGCTATACCAAAAAATTTGGGAGGAACATTGCGTCGCCCCCATTGATGACCAACGTCAGCTTTTATATATCGACCTTCACCTAATTCATGAAGTCACCTCTCCCCAGGCGTTTGAGGGGCTGCGGCTCAACCACCGAACCGTACGCCGACCCGATCGAAGTTTTGCCGTGATGGATCATAATGTGCCGACCGGTGATCGTAAGAACCCCATTGGAGATCCTACCGCCCGCAGGCAAATCGAGCTCCTTGAAGAAAACTGCCACGCTTTCGGTATCCCGCTCTTAAACTTACACCACCCGGACCAGGGTATTGTCCATATTGTAGGGCCGGAGCAAGGCCTGACCCAGCCCGGTATGACGGTCGTTTGCGGTGACAGCCATACCTCGACCCACGGTGCCTTTGGCACCCTGGCCTTTGGAATTGGCACGAGCGAAGTGGAGCACGTCTTGGCCACCCAATGTCTGGTGCAGGCGGAATCCAAAACCATGGAGGTTAAATTTTTTGGGGCGCGGCCACTGGGAATCACGCCCAAGGACATGATTATGGCCCTAATCGGTCAAATTGGGATCGCAGGCGCTACCGGATATGTCATCGAGTATACCGGTGATGCCGTGAGTGACTTATCCATGGAAGAGCGCATGACCTTGTGCAACATGTCGATCGAGGCTGGTGCCCGAGCGGGCATGGTATCCCCGGATATGACCACCATCAATTATTTGAGGGGTCGGCGCTTTGCGCCTGAGGGACCCGACTTCGACCGCACTGCCGCCAGATGGCTTTCCTACGCCACCGATCCCGGCGCCTCATTTGATCACACCGTGGTCGTGGACTTAAATGGCTTAGCCCCCATGGTCACCTGGGGCACAAATCCTGGGATGGTGACGTCCATTGATGGCCAAGTGCCCGATCCCCGGTTGGCGACAGATCCCCTACAACGCCAGGCCTGGCAACTTGCGCTAGACTACATGGATCTCAGACCCGGAACCCCCATCTCGGAGATTTCGATCGATCGCGTCTTTATCGGGTCTTGCACCAACGGCCGACTCGAAGACCTGATTCGGGCCGCCCGGGTTGTAAAAGGACGACAGATCGCCCCAACCGTCCGCGCTATGGTGGTTCCCGGATCCGGGATTGTGAAGCGGGAAGCGGAACTCCTGGGCCTCGACCAAGTGTTCTTGAATGCTGGATTCGAATGGCGGGAGCCCGGTTGTAGCATGTGTCTCGGGATGAATGAGGATATCTTGGAGCCTGGTGAGCGATCCGCGTCGACATCCAACCGAAATTTCGAAGGACGCCAAGGGCGCGGGGGTCGAACCCATCTGGTTAGCCCCGAAATGGCGGCCGCGGCAGCCCTATTCGGCCATTTTGTCGATAGCCGCCCACTACTGCAGGAGGAGGAAATTAGTCGATGAAAGCTCTCGCCATACACCATGGCAAAGTCGCGCCCCTGGATCGGTCCAACGTCGATACCGATCAAATTATTCCTAAGCAGTTCTTAAAACGCGTGGAGCGATCAGGATTCGGTCAATATCTCTTTTACGATTGGCGCTTTGACGAAGACGGCAACGAGCGACCCGAATTCGTCTTGAACCGACCGGAATACCGAAAAGCCAGCATTTTGGTTTCCGGCCCCAACTTTGGCTGTGGCTCCTCTCGTGAACATGCACCGTGGGCTCTGCAAGACTGGGGAATTCGGGTGATTATTGCCCCGTCGTTTGCCGACATCTTTTATAACAACTGCCTTAAAAATGGTCTGTTGCCAGTGATTTTGCCCGAAGCCACAGTCGCCGAAATTCTTCGGACCTGTCAATTATCTCAAGGGCTGGAGCTAACCGTGGATGTCAAGAACCGCTCCGTTTTATTTGACGACAACGGTGTAGCGAGCTTCCCATTAGACACGTACTCCCAAGAAAGCCTCTTACAAGGTCTCGACGAAATTGGGCGCACGCTTCGCTTAGAAGCGTCCATCTTACGCTTTGAGGGGCAAGAGGTCGCGCGTATTAACTCACGGGCCTAAGAAGGCAGGACGATGTGGACGCCGACCTTGACGTGCACCGTAAGGTGCTGGAACCTGTCTGGCCAATTATTTCGCCACTCTGTCCACCCGCTCGGATAGCGGGCACGCGCCAACGCTCCGATTCCGAGCGGGTCAGCCGGAATTCGCTGCAGGTGGTGCATGAGGTCGATCACCTCGTGCACTACCTGTTGCCCTGCTAGGCCTTCCAGTTCTTGGTCAGCGCGATTCACGGTGACTTGGCCCATAGACATCTCGATGACCTTGGCACGCGCCGTAAGGCCCAGGTCTAACGTGTCGGGGTTTACTAATTTGTAATGCGTCGTAGACTTCAATACGCGGAGGACCACCGTTTGATGAGGCTTGGGATGCACCGTGATTAAAAGGCCTTCCTGCCCGCGTAGCACCGTATCCAGAATGTCGGTTAGATGCGGGCTGAGGATCCCGACCAAGTGTCCTTGGGATAACAGGGCGCTCCCTTGGAATACAATCTTCTGCCCTTGGGTGCCCACCATCGGTAGTAGGGCCGCTTGCTCCACGTCCCAAAGCGAACGGTAGAGCTTCCACATCGGCGTGGCGACAATTTTGGGATGCGCTTTCGAGGCAAAAGTTTCGGCCTCTTCTAACTGCTCATAGGCAGAACCCGCGGTGGTATTTGGCACCGTGCGCAGAACTTGAGCGGCGCTCTTGGAAGCCACCAACGCGTAGGCCAGGATTCGGGTTTGCTCGCCGCGCATCAAGTAAGACATTTCCCGGTACACCCCCTGTCTAGCGAGAGCCTGGCTAAACAGCAATAGACTTAAGTCGGTGACGTCAATGTAGCCCGGCGAGGCCAATTGGATCCGGGAAAATGCGGCGCCGACGGTATGCCCCGAGCCGGTATAATACACATCGGAGGGGCCGGCGCTTTGTCCGGGCGCCGGGACACTCGCTGCGGGTGAGGCTAAGGGATTGACCTGATCCCCGGTCACCTGAATTCGATCTCCTGGTGCCTTATCAAAGCCCACGGCAAACAGCATGGTCCGGTTATCGATGGAACGTGCTGAACCGCATCCCGACAAGGCGGCGGCCAGGATCAACGTGGCGAGGATCCAGCTATGACGAAGGTGCATGGCGATTTCCCGTACGGTGACGGCGTCGTGCCAGCATATTGATCATAATGGCCGACAGTACCATCCAGATCAGGCCAATGGAGGTCAAGATGCCTAAAAGCACAGTGGCTTGGCGCAATTGCGCGATGGTAGGAAGCGCCTGATTCATCGCCCAGGCCAATATTGTGAGTACCACCAACGTGCCTATGATCCGCGGTCTACCGAAAATTTCGGCCACGGCGCGCGCGCTCGCCCACAGTGCCAGCGCTGCCGCACCAATATATATTGCCATCCAAAGTGCCACGATGGGATAGGCGAGCTGTTGAACAAAGAGTATGGCGGTAGCCGCCGCATTAAAAAAGGTTAAGGACGGTAGTGGTGTGGCCTTTGCGGCCGCCGGCCCAAGGGTACCCAGCGGCCCTGCAACTCCCACTAAAAGCACCAGGCTACCAATTCCTAGCACCCACGCCACCCCGCTTTTTAAATGCGACAACGTGTCGACGTACGGCAGTAGTACCGGCAATGCAAGAAGTCCGCAAAACGCCAGGGGCAGTTCAAAAACTCCGGTGGCACGGACATGATCAGGGAGCCACCACCAGGGCGCCAGGTAGATAAGCTTGAAGTTTTCAAAGGCAATCGCGTAAAGCACCAGCATGAGTGGCAACGTGATGAGGATCATGATGATTTCGGAATAATGGCTAATGCCTTTGATACCCAAATACGCGAGATAAA
>JAKADW010000177.1 GCA_021820165.1 Bacillota bacterium | reverse complement strand
AATTACCGCATCTGACGCGGGACGGTCATGTGCATATGGTATCCATAGGCGACAAGGTGGACACGGATCGGGTGGCCCGGGCCAGCGGCGTACTACTGTGCAGCGTCGAAACGCTCCAGCTGGTCGGGGAAGGTCGCGCCCCCAAAGGCGACGTGCTGGCGGTCGCGCGGGTCGCCGCCATTATGGCGGTGAAGCATACCGCCGAGTGGATTCCCCTGGCGCATCCCCTTGCTGTGAGTGGGGTGGAAGTGGATATTTCGCTCACCGAGCGAGGCTTTCATGTCGAGGTGGCGGTGCGGACGGTGGGAAAAACGGGGGTCGAGATGGAGGCGCTAACCGGGGTGACCGCGGCATTGCTGACGCTTTATGACATGCTGAAAGCTCAGGATCGGGCCATGGTCATCGGTGAGGTGCAGCTCCTGGAGAAACGGGGAGGACGTTCGGGTACGTTTTTACGGGGGGAGGGTTAGGCGTGGAGGACCCCATTCGCGTGGCCGTGCTCACCTCCAGTGACGCTGGCGCACGGGGCGAGCGGGAAGACACCTCGGGGCGTTGGCTTTCGGAGAAGGCGGAAACCTTGGGGACGGTTGTCGCCTATACGATTCTTCCCGACGAGGCGTCGCGCTTAGAAAAAACGCTATGGACGTGGGTGGGCGACCACGTTGACCTCATTCTCACCACCGGATCCACGGGCCTCGGGCCTCGCGACGTGATGCCGGAGGTTACGCGGCGGGTGATTGATCGGGAAATTCCCGGCATCGCCGAGGCGATGCGGGCGGAGTCGGTCCGCCATACGCCCTTTGGGATGATTTCCCGTGGATTGGCGGGGGCGGCGGGTCAGACCCTCATTATCAATTTTCCCGGATCACCGAAGGCTCTGGAGGAAACCTGGCCGGTGGTGGAACCCGTGATTCCCCATCTTGTGCGATTGCTTCACGGAGAGACTCGTCACGAAAAACCGTAAAAAATGTTTCCTGGGCTTGAGAAGGGCGACTCATCGCGTAAAATCGCCCATCTGGGGCAAATATCCTGACAAGGAAATCATTTGACGAGTCTTTTCAGATTCGCTATTATCCCTTATGGAAATCTGTTAGCACTCAACGCGAGTGAGTGCTAACGGCAGGTGGCTATGGCTGCCGGATATTCATGAATTGCGGGAGGGATAACCGTGGACATTCGTCCATTAAGCGATCACTTGGTTGTCAAGCCCATCGCCGAGGAGAAGACGGTGGCGGGCATTGTGCTGCCTGACACCGCTAAGGACCAATTGCAGCGGGCCGAGGTGCTTGCGGTCGGCAGCGGTCGTTTGCTCGACAACGGCACCCGCGCCGCACTTGAGGTAAAAGTCGGCGATGTCGTGCTCTTTAACGGGGACTTTGGCCGCAAAGTGCGGGTCAATGATCAAGATTATCTGTTAATTCGCGAGTCCGACATTGTGGCCGTTTTGGCGACCCAATCGGTGGTCGCGTAACCGAAATTCCAGTTTGAAGGAGGATAAAGTGGATGGCCAAACAAATGGTATATGAAGAAGAGGCACGCCGCGCCCTTGAGCGGGGCGTCGACAAACTGGCCAACGCCGTGAAGGTGACTTTAGGACCCAAGGGCCGGAACGTCGTGTTGGAGAAGAAATTTGGGGCGCCTTTGATCACCAACGACGGTGTGACTATTGCCCGCGAAATTGAGCTCGAAGACCCGTTTGAGGCCATGGGTGCACAATTGGTCAAGGAAGTCGCCACCAAGACCCAAGATGTCGCGGGTGACGGGACCACCACGGCCACCGTCTTGGCGCAGGCGATGATTCACGAGGGCCTGAAGAACGTGACGGCGGGTGCGAACCCCATGGGTATTCGGCGGGGAATTGAGATTGCCGTGAACACGGCCGTGGACGGCATCAAGAAAATTGCCAAGCCCATTGAGGGTAAGGAAGCCATCACCCAGGTGGCATCGATTTCGGCCAACGATGCGGAGATTGGCCGCTTGATTGCGGAGGCCATGGAGAAGGTGGGCGCCGATGGCGTCATCACCGTCGAAGAGTCTAAGACGACCGGCACGACCTTGGAGACGGTGGAAGGCATGCAGTTCGACCGCGGTTACATTTCGCCTTACATGGTCACGGACACCGAGAAGATGGAAGCGGTATTAAGTGACCCCTACATCCTGATTACGGACCGCAAAATCTCGGCCATTCAGGACCTACTTCCGGTTTTGGAGAAAATCGTGCAGCGTGGCAAGCCCTTGGTGATTATTGCGGAAGACGTGGAAGGCGAAGCGCTGGCGACTTTGGTGGTCAACAAGCTCCGCGGCACGCTCACGGCGGTGGCCGTCAAGGCTCCCGGCTTCGGCGACCGGCGTAAGGCCATGCTTGAGGACATCGCTATTTTGACTGGCGGCCAAGTCATCTCCGAAGATCTCGGTTTGAAACTGGAGAATGTCACGCCGGACATGCTCGGTCAGGCCCGCCAAATCAAGGTGGCCAAGGAAGAGACCACCATCGTGGATGGACACGGCCAGGACGAGGACATCAAGAAGCGCATTTCCGTGATCAAGAAGCAGATTGAAGACACCACCTCTGACTATGACCGCGAGAAGCTTCAAGAGCGGCTAGCCAAGCTCTCGGGCGGTGTGGCGGTCATCCAAGTGGGGGCGGCCACCGAGGTGGAGTTGAAGGAGAAGAAGCTCCGTATTGAAGACGCCTTGTCGGCGACCCGGGCAGCCGTGGAAGAGGGTATTGTGCCGGGCGGTGGTACCGCCTTGTTGCGGTCCATCCCTCAATTGGAGAGCCTGAGTTTGGAAGGCGACGAGAAGATTGGCGCCGCTATCGTGCGTCGCGCGCTCGAAGAGCCCGTTCGCCAAATTGCCTTCAACGCCGGCCTCGAGGGATCGGTGATTGTGGAGCAAGTCAAGAAGGAACAGGGTAACGTTGGTTATGACGCCGCCAACAACAAGATGGTGGACATGGTGCAGGCGGGTATTGTCGACCCGGCCAAGGTGACCCGTTCCACGTTGCAAAATGCGGCATCGATTGCTGGCATGTTGCTGACCACCGAAGCCTTAGTGGCTGACAAGCCGGAGAAGAAGGATGCGGCTCCGGCTGGCGGCGGCATGGGTGGCATGGGCGGCATGGGCGACATGATGATGTAAGCGTCATCGTTCGTCGAGGGGGACCTTCGGGTCCCTCTCTTTTTTGTGGGGGAATCCATCAACATCGAATGGAATGGCAAATGATGGGGAAAATAGGAGGGAGTGACCTTAGAGGAGGAGAAAATATGGAAGTGACGTTGACGCAACTGATTCAAATGGCTCCGGAATTAGGATCGACTCTGAAGGACGATGTTCGCTCTGGTCGCCTAAAGGCCGCACGTAAACGGGGTGTTGCTGGCCGGCCCTATGTGCTGACAACCGAGGACTTGGAAGCCTCAGGGCGGCCCGAATATCGAGAATTGGCGGAAATGGCCGTGCGTGCCCCGACTATGGCAACCCCGCGCATCAAGCGCATGGTGCCTCAGCCTATGGTCAATGTGGGCCATCAGGGCTCTGAACTGTTCGATATTATGGAATCTCAGCACATGATGCTGAAAGATTTGGTGCAGGTGTTGACGGAAGAAATGCGCAACCGTTATGACCGGTTGGATCGTCAACAAATGCAGATGCAGGAGCTGTCGTATAAATTGGGGCAAGCTCACCAACAGATCGCCCGTCTCGAGCGGATGTTGGCGGAGCGGAGCTATGGTCGGGTAGACGAGGCGAACTGATGGACCGGCAGGTCATCCATTGCACGGTGGAGTATTGCCGCTACAATGAACATCGGTACTGCGCTTTAAAGTCGATCCAGATTGCAAGTCAAGCCCCGGAAATGGTCGATGGACAGCTGTCAGAGTTGCCCAACACCTTTTGTGCCTCATTTGAGCAGAAAGACGACCTTTAGCCAGAGCGGATTCCCAACGCGCGTCCTTGTCTGAAAAGGGACGCGCGTTTTTTTGGCTTGGTTGTCTCCGGGCAATCCGTTCGGTAAACTGAGAACAACCTAGAGCGGACACGTGGCTCGGGAACATAAATGAGGAGCTAGACCATGCGGAGCGGGGAATATCCGATTGGCGAGGTCAAAGAACGTACGGGCCTCACCGAGCGTCGGATTCGCTATTACGAGAGCCTACACCTATTAACGCCGCGGCGCAGTGAAGGAAACCAGCGGCTTTATTCTGATCACGACATCGAGCGTTTGCTGGAGATTAAGCGTCTTCTCGAGTCGGGACTGTCTTTAAGGGCGATCAAAAGCCAATTGCATCAGCCTGCTGACGAGGTGGAACGGGATGCGGACAGTTATTTTGAGGGCAAGCGCATTGCCCATGGGGAACGCCCCCGACATGCCTCTTTGTATCCCTTGAAGGATCGGGCGGCGATCATCCGGCGACTTTCGCGAGGCCAAGACAGAGAGGACGGGGACTAGGTGCAGACGCCAGAGGGCGAACGACTAGAGGTGCTGATTGGGGCGCAGGATATTAAAGAACGGGTGGCGACACTCGGTCGACGAATTACCGTGGACTATCAGGGTAAGGAACTTATACTGGTTGGTATTTTGAAGGGCTCATTTGTCTTCGTGGCAGATTTAGCCCGGACCATTGACTTGCCGCTGGCCGTCGACTTCATGGCGGTATCCTCGTACGGAACATCCACCAAGTCTTCCGGAGTGGTGCGGATCGTGAAGGATTTGGATTACAGTCTGGAAGGGAAGCATGTTCTCGTGGTCGAGGACATTGTGGATACGGGGCTCACCTTAAACTACATCTACGGACATGTGAAGTCCCGGGGGGCTATGTCGGTGAAAATCTGCTCACTTTTGGACAAGGTCTCGCGTCGGCAAGTCGCCGTTCCCCTGCACTATAAGGGATTCGAGATCCCGGACGAATTCGTTGTCGGCTATGGGCTCGACGTGGGCGAAAAATATCGGAATCTCCCCGATGTGTGCCGGGTGG
>JAKADW010000176.1 GCA_021820165.1 Bacillota bacterium | reverse complement strand
CACCGCTGCCGACGATTTGGGTGCCCGTGTAATCGTTACTTCCACCGAAACGGGACACACCGCCTTCTCAATGGCAGCCCATCGCCCCAACGTACCGATTTTGGCAGTGACGCCCTATGACTGGGTAGCGCGGCGGTTGACGCTCGGGTGGGGGATTCATTGCCAACTGATGAACGAGCATCGCTCGCTGGAAGCGATGATGGCGGACGCCGTGGCGATTGCGGTGCGAGAAGGTTGGGCCTCTAACGGCGAGCGCGTCATCATCACCGCGGGTGCGCCCGTGGGACAGGCCGGGACTACCAATGTGCTGCGCGTGGTCACCGTCGGCGACGTGCTTTTGCGCGGCCAAGGGATGGGGCCGGAAGGCGAGGTGGGTGGATTGGTGATGGTGGTGAGGGATCCCGACAAGGTGAGTCCGGACGAGGTAAAAGGACGGGTGTTGGTCGTTCCCGCCAGCGATGGGGAGTGGACTCCACTGATGGAGCAGGCGGTCGCGATCGTCGCCGAGGAGGGCGGGATGACGTCGCATGCCGCTGTCGTCGGCGTATCGTTGGGTATACCGACCATCGTGGGGGTGGATCGCGCCACCGAACGGTTGACGTCGGGCCAGGCCGTGACCGTCGATGCCGTGGGCGGCCTGGTGCTGAGTGGAAGTTTCAAGGACAACTAGGCCGGGTCGACGCGATGCGGCGCGTTTCGCGTACCAAGGTCCCGATTCCAATAATCACGACAGTGACCATGACAACAATGATGGGGATCCCTAAGTGCGCCAAGTTGTGGATTTTCACCCCGGTGGCAATGCTAAAGTTCGCCCATTTAGGAAAGAGGAGGCCGAAGAGGCCGGCCAAAACGAAGATGGCTCCGCCCAACCCGAGCGTGTTGCCCGCGGTTTTCAGCGAAACGGCACGGACATCGGCCGGAGATAGACCGAGACGTTGGCTGACCCAACCAAATAGGCCACCCGCTGCAGCCTGAATCGCGGTGGTCCCCACGCCAAACGCAAACCCAGGAAGCCAAGCGAGCCAGACGGACGGCATGGACGGTGCGAGTACCGTATAAATGATGATGGCAAATGCACCAAATCCCCAACCGGCAATGAATCCATGCACGAGGGGCATCCAGCCGGCCGTGTCCTTAAGTTCAGGGCTGGACCCTTCGGGCCGGTGACCGAAAGCGAAAAGGTGCCAGTGCTGGCCCTGAAAAATGTGACGGGCTGCCCACACCATGGCGATGCCCACCGCCACGTAGATGGCGTAATTGAGGGCCGACCCCAATTTGAGCCAACGGTCCAAGGCCAGATAGGCTAATTCGCTAGCTAATGCGCGTTGGAGTGTGAATGCGGCGGAAAAAGTTAGCCCCCGCATAATCCCTTTTTTCGTGGAATAACTACCAATCGCATAGCTAAAGGTAATAGGCCAGGTGTGTTCGTCTGGCGTGATGCCGTGCACCATTCCCAACAGCACTGCAGTCACTAGCACTGCGCCTACAGCCAGACCTGCGTGGGGATCCCAAAGTAACGGCATACTGTTGTCCCTTCTTCGTAAATGCGAATTTGTTGCATTAAGAATATGATGCCAGATTGCGACTGTCAAGCTTAAGATTCGCGTCCTTGCGCCCCGTGGGTTATTATCGTAAAAAACTCCGGGTGGGTGAGAGAATGCGCATCGTGCAAAAGTTTGGGGGAAGTTCCGTCAAGTCCATCCAGTCCATTCAAGCCATTGCCAAGCGGGTGGCAAGATCACGCAGCGATGGGCACCAATTGGTGGTGGTGGTGTCCGCCATGGGTGACAGCACAGACCATTTGCTGTCATTGGTTGAGGAGGTCGGTGGGGGAGCTTTGGACAATCGTGATTTTCTGTTGGCCACCGGCGAGATGACCTCCGCCGCTCTGATGGCGATGGCCATTAGTCGCGAAGGATGGCAAGCGCAGGCACTCATGGGTGGCCAAGCAGGGATTTATACGGATGATGCCTTTGGCCAGGCACGTATCGTCCAAGTCGATCCGGAGCCGCTGAACTCCCTGCTCCGCCGAGACATCATCCCCGTGGTCACGGGATTTCAGGGCATGACCAACACGGGGCGAGTGACGACATTAGGCCGTGGAGGATCCGACTTGACGGCCATAGCTCTGGCTTCGGCGCTTGAGGCCGATTCCTGCGAAATATACTCTGACGTGCCGGGGGTATTTACCGCCGACCCGCGCATTGTGGCGGACGCACGGGCTCTCCAGCAATTATCCTATGATGAAATGCTCGAACTCGCCTCCCAAGGGGCGCAAGTGCTGCAAACTCAAGCGGTTCTCTATGCCCGCCAATCGGGCGTGGCGGTGCATGCCCGGTCGACTTTTGACCAAGAGCAATTGGGAACGCGCATCGATGGAGGGCTGGGGACGGCCGAACCTCGCTGGGTGACAGCGGTGGCATTGGACGTTCACGTGACCAAAATCGGCCTTATGGGGGTGCCGGACCGGCCCGGAGTCGCGGCTAAGGCTTTGGCGCGCTTGGCGGAGCAGGGGATCAATATTGATTTGGTCTTTCAAGCCTTGTCCCATGACGATGCGCGAGCCGATATTGCCTTGACGGTGGCCGACAAAGACCGAGAACGAGCGGTGGCCCTCTCCCAAGAGACGCTTAAGGAATTGGGAGGACGTGCCTTGGTGGTCGACGGCGATGTCGCCAAAGTTTCGGCCGTGGGAGCGGGGGTACGCAATCATCCCGGCGTCGCTCACGCCATGTTTCGGGCATTGGCTGACGAAGGCATCAACATTCAAATGATTGGCACCTCGGAAATAAAAATTTCCTGCATCATTGCCCGTAGCGATGCCGAGCGCGCCCTCAATCACGTGCACCAGGTGTTTGAGTTAGCTACGGACGCTCCAGAGAAATGCTAGGGCCGAGTGACCGGTCCCCTTTCGATCCGGCGACGGTGCCCGGCGCCGCCCCGCCATTGCCAGCCATCTAAGACGCACTCGGCACCAAATGCACTGGGGGTGACATCGTGTAGTTGGAAGCGGCCGGGAATAACCTCCGCAGCGACTTGGGTCAGGGCCTCGGCGACGTCTAAGGCGCGTTCAGACGGAACCAAGCTCAAGATGGTGGGGCCTGAGCCGGAGAGGGAAGAGAAGGCGGCGCCGTGGGAAAGTGCGGCGTCAATGAGGGCCTGCATGCCCGGAATTAGCGATTGGCGATAGGGCTGATGCAGTCGATCCTCTGCGGCGTGGGGAAGAAGGGACCAATCCCGGTGATTGACCGCATCAATCCAAAGAGCCAAACGCTGAGCGTTGAACACCGCGTCCTGGAGCGGAACCGTCTCGGGTAATACGCGCCGCGCATCCTCCGTAGACACCCGATAGTCAGGGACCAAAATCAGGCACCGCAAGTCGGGAGCGGGGTAATTCTGTACGCGGAGTGTTTCGCCTTCATGCCAGGCCATCACGAAGCCGCCATAAATGGCGGCAGACACATTATCGGGGTGACCTTCGATTTGACTTGCTCTCGCCAATAACTCGTCCCGTCCCAGCCGTTTCGGCATCAACGTGTTGGCGAGCGTTAATCCCGCCACGATAGCGGCGGCACTAGACCCGAGGCCTCGTCCTAGCGGGATTCGGCTTTTGATGGTCAATCGGCCCGTGGGAATAGGCCTTTGGCACACCTCCTCATAGAGGCGAGCGGCGGTACGCCAAACCACATTGTCAGGCCCTTCGGGCACCAAGCCATGGCCTTCGCCGCGGACGGCGATGCTTAGTTGCGGAGCTTCGGAAAACCAGACGTCTAGTGACAGGGAAAGGGCAAGACCCAGCGCATCAAATCCGGAGCCGAGATTAGCCGCGGTGGCCGGAACTTTAATGTGCCACATGCGGAGCCTCCTTGAGCACCTCATCTAACACCGCATCCATGTTTTGGGCATCTGTCGCGTATTCCTGAGGGTCCGCCCAGGTCATCGGGGTGTCGCTGTCTTTAAGGCCATGGCCGGTTAGAACGGCCACGACCGGGCCCGGGGGCAAGGCTCTTTGCTCGGCTAGATGAAGGACGCCTGCATAGGCGGCGGCGGATGCCGGCTCAACAAATATTCCGCCATGGGCCAGCGCCTTTTGCGCTTTGAGAATGGCGTCATCACTGACGGCTAAGAATTGGCCATGAGAGACCGAGATCGCCTCTTCGGCAAGTTTTCGGCTGGCGGGCTTACCGATACGGATGGCACTAGCCACGGTTTTGGGGCTCTCGATATCATGTCCCACCACCATCGACCGGGCCCCTTCCGCCTGAATGCCGAACAGGGGAGGAATGCCCTTTTGGTAGCGTCGGAAGCCATGAAAGTAGGCGGAGATGTTGCCCGCGTTGCCCACTGGCAGGACTAAGGCGGCAGGCGCCCGTCCTAAGGCATCGACCACCTCAAAAGCTCCCGTTTCCTGACCTCGAATCCGCCAGGGGTTGACCGAATTGACTAGCGCGAGGGATCGATTGGTGTCTACCACCCGGCGCACCTGCTGTAGTGCCTGATCAAAATTGCCATCAATGGTAATCAGCACCGCTCCATGGACGCGGGACTGCAGCACTTTTTGACGGGCTACCTGCCCTTTGGGCATGACCACCACAGCGATGAGTCCGGCTCGTGCAGCATAGGCGGACGCCGAGGCCGCCGTGTTTCCGGTTGACGCGCAGATAACGGCGCGGACGCCCTGGTGTCGGGCGACCGCCACGGCGACCGTCATGCCGCGATCCTTAAACGACCCCGTGGGATTTGAACCCTCCAACTTCAGAAAAATATCACTTTCACCCCAGCGGTCCCAGAAAACCAGGGGCGTCGAGCCTTCGCCCAAGGTCACGGGGTCCAAAGGCGGAAGGTCGAGCCAGTCGCGATAGCGGGCGATAATTCCAGTCATAAGCGCTCCTCCTTAAAATTACTGAAAATCCTAACATATAAGGGCGGTATCATCACTTCCTAGTGAGGAAAAAGGCGGCTCAAGAGAATGGGAATCGGCGGCA
>JAKADW010000175.1 GCA_021820165.1 Bacillota bacterium | reverse complement strand
CTTAGCATCCTTGGCCTCACGCTTCGACCGCCATTGTTGCTGCATGGCCGACACCAGTTCCTGATGCTGTTCTTGGAGCTCAAAGAACTCTTCGGCGATGTTGAGGGCGGTCAGCACAGCCAATCGATTCAGGCTGACCCGGGGATTTTTAGAGGCCAGCACACGAATCCGATTGTCCACGTGATATGCGAGCGCCTGCACGACGTCCTCCGGTAAATCGCCGACCAATGGATAGTCCTCGCCATAAATGGTCACGGTCGTCCGAATCTGTTCACCCACAACAGTCGCCCCTTTGTGTCCAGTTTTTTACCTCTTCTCGACACACGGGCAAAAATCCTGCTGAAATTGGAAATTTATTGGCGAAGTTCGACGCCGATCGTCCGTAACTCCCCTAAAATTCGACCGATTTCCCTGTCCACCACGGCATCCGTCAACGTCTCCTGGTGGGATTGAAATCGGAGGCGAATCGTGAGTGAGGTGCCGAAGTCTCCCTGGAACTTGTCGATCGGGCGCACATCCGACAAGGTGTCGATGGTCAGCCGCGATAAGGCTTCTCCGATCGCCTGATATGATATGTGCCCGGGAATGACTAGTGACAGGTCGCGCTCCACCTCGGGAAATTTAGAGGGACGTCCAGGATGCGAAATCCGCTGAGCCGGCATTTGGTCGATCCGCATGACCAACACGCCGAGACGACGAACCCGATATTGCTGTGCCAATCGAGGACGCAATTCCCCGACAAAGCCCACTGGCCTGTCGCCAATCACGAGGCGCTGACACCGTCCAGGATGGAGAAATCGCGGCCCGTCCACCGTATCCCGGCGCGCGCCATCGGCAATACCCAAGCGCTCAAAGAGAAAGTCTGCCAGACCGGTAAGATCGTATAGCGACGGCGTCTCCCGGTGCGGGTAGGTCTCATCGGGTTCCAAGCTTAGAGCCACCCCCAATTCCCGGCCTTCCTGGACCTCTTGCCCTTCTCGGCGGAAAACCGGACCCAGTTCGAAGATCCGAATAGGCTTACTGTGGCGTGCGCGATTGTACCGGACCACTTCCAAAAGACTTCCCAGGATATGCGAACGAAGCTCGCTCTCCTCTTCACGGAGCGGATTGGCCACCCGAATGGGCGTGCCCCTAGTTTCCCAAGAGAGCTTTTCGAAGTCAGGGCTCACCAAAGTCCTGGTAATAACCTCCTGGTATCCGGCGCTCGCCGTCAGGTCTCGGATTTCCTCATCGAACGCCACCCGCGGGCTTGTTTTCGCCAACGCCGTTCGCCCTTCCGGCAACCTACGGGGGATGGCGTCGAGACCATAAAAACGGGCCACATCCTCCGCCAGGTCGTAAACCGTTTCGACATCGTGACGATACCGGGGAACAATCACCTGGTCTTGTTCTCGCTCATAGCCGAACCCGTCTAAGGCGTGGGTCAGCTTGTCGTCAGACCAATCCACGCCCAAAAGCGATCGGATGCGGGCCAAGTCCCTATCCACCCGCCGTTCTGCTGGAAGCTCCCCCTGAAGGGTGCTCGAGGTGACGCGCTCTAAAATGCCGGCTTCCTCTAAAACCTGGGCCACGAAGGACGGCGCATCAAAAACGGCCCAGGGGTCGGTGCCCCGGCCGAAATGGTTGGCGGCGTCGGTCATGAGCCCATGCTGCTTGAAACTCCGAAAAATACCGGGTGCCGAAAAGTGCGCGCATTCCAGCCAGATGTCCTCGGTGTCAGCCGACACGCCGGAATCTATCCCACCCATGATACCGGCCAGCGCCAGCGGCTTGGTCTCATCGGCTATGACTAAATCCTCCACATTCAAGGCTAACTCGCGCCCATCCAATAGCGTAAGACGTTCACCCGGCTTGGCCAGCCGCACCTCAATCGGGCCCTCCACCTTCTTGGCATCGAATGCGTGCAACGGTTCGCCGAGGTCCCAGAGAACAAAATTGGTGATGTCCACCGCCGGGTGAATGATGCGGTGGCCCACCGCCCGGAGCAATGTCTGCAACCACAATGGCGAGCTCTGGCCCGGCTTAATTTTCATGGCCACCAGCCCATACAGAGGACAGCGCTCCGGAGCATCGATCCGCGCCAAGGGCTCATTCTGGTAGGCAAACGGTGTCACCTGAGGAGCAAGCGTCATGCCCCAAATGGCCGCCAACTCGTGGGCAAGATGGCGGACGCTTTGCAAATATTGAGCAATATTCGGAGTTAGCTCTAGCTCATAGAGCATATCGAGGCCTCCGATAACCTCCAAAAAGCTAGCCCCGAGCGGTTCCGCACCGGACCAAACCCAGAGGTCGCCCGTGTGCGCGTCAAACCCGAGTTCCTCTGGGGAGAGCAGCATACCAGGAGACTCGATCCCCCGAAGGGCCCGTACCTCAAGCGTCCGCCCGTCGGGAAGGGTGGTTCCAGGTGGGGCGTACCAAAGCCGATCGCCAGGGAAACCGTTGCTGGCCCCGGTCACAATTTGAGTCACCTCTCCCGAACCTCGGCGCACATCCACCAACGATAAATGGTCGCTGTCTGGATGGGGTCGGCGTGATACCACCTGGACCAATTCCACGGACGAAAAATTCTCCCCCCATGGGGATTTCGAGGCAACCTCCACGCCGATTTGCTCCAAACCAGCCACGACATCCGCCGGTTCTGGCAACTCCGACAAGTGGCGACGAAGCCAGCGATGACTCAAAATCATAACCCGTAGCCTCCCCCGCTTTGAAACCGTTCCAGATAGCGCAAATCGTTCTGATATAAGAGACGCAAGTCATCCAGCCCGAAAAGGCGCATAGCCACCCGTTCAATGCCCATACCAAAGGCAAAACCCGATACCTCGTCGGGATTGTAACCCCCGTTTCTCAGGACTACGGGGTGGACGATCCCCGATCCGAGAATTTCCACCCAGCCGGTACCCTTGCACACGCGGCATCCCGTGCCGCGACAGTTAGCACAAGTGACGTCCATTTCCACCGAGGGTTCCGTGAAGGGAAAATAGCTAGGACGAAAACGCGTGCCCACGTCGTTGCCCAGCAACTCCTGCACCATCACCGTCAGGGTGCCAGTCAAATCCGCCAGGCTAATGTTGCGGTCGACTACTAAACCTTCGACTTGCTGAAACATGGGCACATGGGTGGCATCATCGTCTCGGCGATAGGTAAATCCAGGCGCCGCTACCCGCACCGGAAGTGCGCCCTGGTGGGCCTGCATGGCCCGAATCTGCACGGGTGAGGTGTGGGTACGCAAGACCCATCCCGGGATATCCACGAAAAAGGAATCCTGCATTTCTCGGGCAGGGTGACCAGCGGGAATGTTTAAGGCCTCAAAGTTGTACCACTCGGATTCAACCTCGGGACCATAAGCGAGAGAGAACCCCAGTCTCATGAGCACCTGTTCGATGCGCCGGCGCATGCGAGTCAGCGGATGCAACAGCCCTACCTGGGGCCTCCGGCCGGGAAGGCTCAAGTCGAGGCGCTCGGCTTCCAACTGACGCGCCTCCTCTTTATCCTCGAGGTCTTTTTCCCGCGAGGTCAAGGCTTCGAGAAGTGCCTCCCGCCACCGATTGAGCTCAGCTCCACGAAGACGCCGGTGTTCAGCATCGAGACTCCCCAGTTCCTTCATTTGCTGGGTGAGCCAGCCCTTCTTACCTAAGTAGCGCCCCCGCAACTCGGTAAGTTCCGCTTTGTCGTCGGCCGCTTGAATGGCCGCCAATACGTCCGCCAACGGAAATTCTTCACTCATAGGGACCCTCCTTTCGCACTCCATCAATAAAAAAACCGCCCTGAAAAGGGCGGGGTAACTCCCGCGGTACCACCTTTGTTGAAGCCCCGCGCCGGCGAGACTTCCTCTCGTGAACATAACGGGTTCGGCCGGCCCGCCCTACTAGCTTCACGCGGGCACTCCCCAGGGAATTCAGTAGGGGGAACCGACACATCTTGCAGTCACGGATGCGCTCCCTGGAACAGCTCCCAAGTCTACTTACTCGTCTGGATCATCGTGTTATTGATGAGGACTATACCATAGCCGGCGGCTGAAAGCCAATCCCCTCTTCCTGCCGCCGAAAGGCGGCGTGAAACAAGAGAATCGCGCCGGCCATGGAGACATTCAGGGATTCCGAAGCGGGCGACATGGGAATGGTCACCACCTCTGTCCTAGAAAGCCACTCGGACTCGATACCGTTGCCTTCGTTGCCAAGCGCCAGCGCGACCGGCTCCGTCCAGTCAGCCTCATAATACGGTTGTCCCTGGTCCACCGAGGTGGTACGGACGGCAACCCCATGCGCCTCTAATTGCTCGGACCACTCGGGCGGCAAGGTCACCACGGGGAGCCGAAAGGCGGCCCCCGCCGCTGCCCGAAGACACTTCGGGTTAAAAGCGTCCACCGTGCCTAAGGACACTCCCAAGCCGTGAGCCCCGGCCGCTAGTGCCGCCCGCATGAGGGTGCCCAAATTTCCCGGTTCTTGAATGCCTAAGGCAACGGGGAATAAGAGCGGATGTGGGGCATGGGCCAAAAAGCGCTCTAATGTGAGCGGCTCGGGTAACGACATCACCGCCATAATCCCTTGCGGCGTCTCTACCTGAGAAATCTCCTCAAACAAACGGTCGGTGACATAAAAAATGGGGATGGAACGAGCACGAAGGCGCGTCATCATGGCGCGACCCTCGACCCGTTCCACCCATTTGGGACTATAGACGACGACTTCAGGCGTCATGCCTGAGGCCAAGGCTTCGTCTACCAACCGCGCACCCTCGACGACCGTCGCCCGGTTTTTCGTTCGTGCCTGACGACTGGCATTGAGCCTTTTAATGCGTCGAACCATCTTATTGTCGGCCGAGTCGAGCGGTTGGATCACCATTTATAGCGCCGCTTTCGCCTTGTCAACCAAGACGCGGAAACTATCCATGTCGCGCACTGCCAAATCAGCCAGCACCTTCCGGTCAAGGCCAATCCCTGCCCGCTTCAGTCCGTTCATCAAACGGCTGTACGACATGCCGTTCATCCGGGCTGCCGCGTTAATGCGAGAGATCCACAGGCGGCGGAAGTCACCCTTGCG
>JAKADW010000174.1 GCA_021820165.1 Bacillota bacterium | reverse complement strand
AAGAGCCCCAGCACAATGTCATGTACGGGCGACCATTTCCCCCTGCTGGAGATTGATCGCCGTTATGGAAAGTAAGTTTAGGATTCAGGTTCCATAGGTACGCGAAAGTGCGCGGCGTGACAGAGACTAAGCTCGGCAAAAAGTCCTCACTGGCTCAGAAGCGAACGGTGTCCATCCCTCACCCTGTACGGCTTGTATCCCTGCATGTGGCAGGGCGTATTGTGTTTTATAACAGAGTCACGATCCGGGGAGCCGACGACAACTGCGTTACTTGATCCATGAGATCATGCCCTACTCATCGAGCCTTTGGATGTGGATTGGAATGCCATATACCGTCGAGAGGCGGGCGTGACGTTATTGCACCGCGTGGTGGCGAGGGCGAACCACCACCAAGCGTGCGCAATAACCGCGGCAACAACCTTGTCGTTCTTGCGGAGCTTACCCAAATATTTATCCGGAGCCAAAGCCACCAATGAGTTTCGGCTAGGCTCAAATTTGCGATGGGATATTCCGCATCGATGTGTGTCCGTCAAGGAGGAAGCCATAGTCGGATATTGGCCCCAACGGAAGGTTCGCCTCAATTGTCAGGCCGATATCTTCGGAATCAATAGTGGGCTGAAAGCTTCCCACTACCCAAAAACGACGTGGGCGCGACGAAGTAGACCGGGGCACTTTTATCGAGAAGGATTTAGGGCCATGAATGCATCACCTCGCTCGCGGGCATGGTCTGCCCGTAGGTAAGACAGGGGCGCCGGCCATCTCCGGACGAGCTCACGTCAGCCCATCTTTCCTGCACCAAAAATGATCAAGAGCCATCAGGGCTTGACTTTTTACGGGGCGTCTCACATGGAGTCCTGCGATTCATGCGTTGGGACAATGTCTAACCCCAAATCCAAGATGTCTGTTGAAAACTTATTTAAATAGTTATCAGAAAAGTATTGCATAACGGATTTTGTAAAAGTATATTAATGATTGTAACGTGACCAGTTTATGATTGGATGTGACGCATATTGCTCAATAAGAGACACGAAATTCTGCTGGAATTGCTCAAAACGGAACCTGAAATGTCGGTGGTCGAACTCACCGAGCGGCTGGGAGTATCGGCTGCGACTATTCGGCGTGATTTGTCCTCGTTGGAGAAGCGGGGATTGGTGCAGCGCCTCCGGGGCGGTGCCACTGCGAACGCGCCACTAGGCGTTGAACCTGCATGGACAGAGCGGAGCGCCGACAATTTCCAAGAAAAACGCGCCATTGCCCGTTTAGCCTTTGAGGCGATCGAAGAAGGACAAGTAATTGCCTTGGATGTGGGCACAACCACACTGGAATTAGCACGATTGCTTCAAATGCGATCGGACCTCATGGTATTTACCGCATCGGTGCCCATCGCGGAATTGTTAGCTCCTAGCCGGCCGACTGTGTACCTGGTTGGCGGGCGCATTCGACCACGGGAAATGGGCGTGGTGGGTCCTCTTACCCGGGAAATCATCGGACGCTTCCATTATGACACTTTCTTTTTAGCGGCTGCCGGATGGTCATTGGACGAGGGGTTGATGGATTACTCCATTGAGGACGTGGAAATCAAGCAAGCCTTTATGAAAGCCTCCAATCAAGTTGTGGCTTTAGTGGATTCTGCGAAATATGGGAAAACTGCGTTGATGTCCATTGCCGAATTGCGCGATATTGACCAGATTATGACCGACGAGCGTCTTAGTACGCGGACGCAAGAGGAGGTAGGAGCAACCGTTTCTCTATCGGTCGCACATATCTCCGAAGATGAAAGGAGCTGGGGTTCCCCTTGAGTTGGATGAGGAAGACATTTGACACCGTGAAGCCTATTATCGCGATGGTGCACCTGCCGGCGCTGCCGGGAGCGCCACTCTATGATACGTCGCGGGGTGCCGATAGCCTAGTGGACGGGGTTCGCCGTGATCTGGAAGCATTACAAGAGGCCAGGGTGGACGCCGTCATGTTTTGTAATGAGAATGATCGACCGTACCAATTACATGCAGAAGCGACCACCCTTGCGAGCATGGCTTACGTGATTGGCCGCTTGCGTAGTGAGGTGTCGATTCCCTACGGGGTCGATATTTTATGGGATCCCGTATCGGCGGTGGCATTGGCCCATGCTGTTGGGGCCCAATTTGTTCGGGAGGTTTTTACTGGGCTCTACGAAAGTGACATGGGAATCTGGCAGAGCCGGGCTGCCGAGGCGGTCCGTTTGCGGGCCCAACTTGGGGACAATGACCGGGTGCGCCTCTTATTTAACGTGTCAGCTGAGTTTGCGTCACCCATGGGGCGCCGAACCGTCGCGGAGATTGCCCGGTCGGTGGCCTTTTCCAGTTTACCCGATGCCATTTGCGTGTCTGGGCCCATGACAGGGAGTGTGGTCGAGGAGAGTGAGCTGCACGAGGTGGTGAACAGCGTTGAGGGCACTCCCGTATTCGTGAATACCGGCGTGCGGCGAGACAACGTGCAAAAGTATCTGGCTGTGGCGGATGGTGCCATTGTCGGGACCGCCTTGAAATATGATGGGCGGACCTTTAATGCCGTCGATCCCCAACGAGCCGTCGAGTTTATGAGAGTGGTGAAGGAATTTCGGGTGCAATGGGCCACGTAGTGAGCGCTCTCATGAAAGGAGAATAAGGAGTATGGCACAGTCCAAGGAGCTCTTTGTGCGAAAAGCGACAGGTCTTGTGCGGGAACTATCACCTTTTGATGCCTTCAACTTAGTGTTTTCCGCAGTTCTCATTCCGGTGGGTATATCTGAAGCGTTGGGATTTTCGCCAGCCGTGTTTAGCGGCGCCAACGTGGCAATATCGTTTGTTTTAGCGGCGATTCTTATGGTGGCGTTTGGCACCGTATACCTTTACTTTACGAACCTCATGCCGCGATCGGGCGGAGACTATGTGTGGGTGAGCCGGACCTTAAGTCCCGGAGTGGGGTTCGTCACCAATACCGCGCTGACATTTGTCTTTCTGACCTGGATCTCATTTAACTTTACGACGATGATTAGTTATTTTGGGCCTGCGGTGTTCTATTTATGGGGACTTCCTTCCGCTGTAATCACAAAGATTTCACAACCAGGCTGGGAATTCGGCATCGCGACGGTCCTTACGCTGCTTTTTACCTTGTTAATGATTACCGGTGTCCGCCGGGTGGCGCGCTATATGCGCTGGATGTTCTGGCTGGTGTGGATCGGCATGGGCGTATGGTTAGTGGGGATGATGATTACTCCGTCAGGGGTCTTTCAGCGCCGACTGGCCAATATTACCGGTCACAATGCCGCGAGCTTAATCGCTTTGGCCCATCAGATGGGAGCGAGTCAAACCTCGGGCATTAATTGGATGATGACGATATTTGCAATGATTTACGCGTTTCAGGTGTATACGGGCTTCCAATGGACCGGGTACTTTGCGGGCGAAGTCAAGAACGTTCGCAAGACTGCGGTGACTTCGATTATGGGCGGGCTCTTGGTATCGGCTATCCTCTATACCGCGGGAACGCTCTTGGTGTTTCACTCGACCGGCTACGATCTTTATAATGCCTTAGCCTATGTTGGCTTTAATGATCCATCTAAACTACCAAGCAATGTTCCCTACGTTCTTCCGGCTTTGGCTCGATTTTTTTCCATGCCTACCATCTTGCGCGATTACATTGGCCTAAGCTTTATCTTGGCCATATTCTGGTGGACACCGACGGGATTTATGCTCGGAACCCGGAATCTCTTTGCATGGGCCTTTGACCGGTTGATGCCGGAATCCCTAGCTGAAGTATCGGAGCGCTTTCATACCCCGGTGAAGGCGACCATTGTGATTGGCATTGTGGTGGAATTGATTAATGTAGCCAACGTGTTTATGGGGCTATCGGAGTTCTTGATTAACATTATTGCGGTTATGGCGGCGGCTTTTATTGTGGTAAGTATCAGCGCGATTGTCTTCCCGTACCGGCGCCGGGATCTGTTTGACGAGGCGTCACAGATGGTCCAACGGAAATTCTTGGGGGTTCCAGTACTCACCCTTGCGGGGATTATTGGTCTGATTATTTGGGCGGCGGTGCTATGGATTGCTCTTACCACACCATATTTCGGGTTGAGCAAGAAACCGCTCCCGATGCTGGAACCTTTCTTCGTACCCATTGCAGCGATTTTCTACTATTGGATTATCTCCTCCATTCGTAAACGGGAAGGGTTCGACCTGGCCGTGTCGTTTAAGGCGATTCCGCCGGAATAAGGGCAGACCAGGAGGGGGGAAGACAATGGATCTTGCGGCGCGTGCGAAGCGCATTGTGACGATGGCAGAAGAAAAGGGACTGCATGTCCGGCTTTTAGGCGGTGTGGCTCTTTACTTGCTAGCGCCTTCGGCCCGGAGTCATCCGGTGTTGCGACGACGGTATAAGGATATTGATTGCGTGGTGCGCCGCAAAGACGGGGGAAAACTCTCTCCTGTCCTTGCGGCCGTCGGCTTCGAAGCGGATAAGCGCTTTAACGCCTTGCATGGGGAAACGCGTCTTCTGTTCACGGACACGGACAATCCAGACCTGCAGGTTGATGTGTTCGTCGGGGTATTTGAGCAATGTCATAAGTTGGATCTACTGATCGATTCTGAGCAGATGCCCTATACCATTACGCCGACGCAACTTTTGCTCACGAAGCTGCAAATTGTGCAATTAAATGAGAAGGATGTCAGGGACATCGTAACGATGTTGCTCGATTGGCCACTGGGAAATGTGCAGTCCGGGATTCATCAGGACACATTGGCGCGTATTTTAGGGGCAGACTGGGGTCTTTACACAACATCATGGGACACCTTGGAGAAAGTCCGGAATCATACGAGCGAGTATCTTTCTGCGGGCGAAGAGAATGTGGTTCACGCGCGCATCGATAGCCTTCGCGCATTGATGACAACCTGTCCCAAGACGGTGAGATTTCGCATGCGCGATAAAATCGGACGGAAGGTCACCTGGTATGAATTGCCCGAGGAGGTTAATCGATGAAGCTATTCGGTAAACGGACTGAGAGCGCCGCTGTAAAGATATTCTTTGCT
>JAKADW010000001.1:23535-23968 GCA_021820165.1 Bacillota bacterium | reverse complement strand
GTGCTATTTCCTACGAATCTCCGCGATGTCATTTTGACCATTGCGGAAGTCGGCATCTGTCAGGTCCGGTGGAGCCCAGACGTTTTGGATGAGTTGCAACGGACCTATATTAAAAAAGCGAAAGTGGATGCCGCCAAAGCTGAGGCTGGTGTGAGCTATTTGCTCGGTATCATGACCGATGCGTTTCCCGATGCCATGGTGGATCGCAGTTCCTATGCGCATGCGATTCCAGCGATGCCGAATGATGAGAAAGACCGCCATGTGCTGGCGGCCGCTATTGCTAGTAGGGCTGACGTATTGGTCACGGCCAACCTTAACGATTTCCGTGTGCCCGCAGGATTCTGTTACACGGAGGTCCAGTCCGGACGATTTTTTGTGCTATCAATTGGAGCTTGCCCCACAGGAGTTTTTTCATGCCCTTGAGGACCTTGCA
>JAKADW010000001.1:0-23525 GCA_021820165.1 Bacillota bacterium | reverse complement strand
CATCGAACAGACGTAAGCCGATGAATTCGGTCCCCGGAATCCTAACATCACTTCAAAAAACGGTTCCCAATTTTGCTTCACAAGCCCAAACCCTGTTGCCCGATTATTTGCCATAAAGGCCGACGGTACCCAAGACCACGATGGAGGATCCGGACTTCGCTCAATGCTTCAGGGCGTTAATCGTGCGCATACGGGCCGTTTGGCGACCTAGCGCAATTTTCTGTTATATTGGTTCTGAGGCCGAATCGGTGTCTGGAATGTTGAACGGCTTTTAGAGTCTGAGGTTGTTACTAATGTATGGAGCGCGTGCGGGACCCGGCGATGATCCGCGACTTCGCCTATCTGGCATGCCTGCTTGGAGGAAGCCTGATCGGCTGTAGGGCCGGCTCGCAAGCCATCGGGGCCGCGGGATCAGGGCCTAGGTGACATACGTTGCGGCGACTTGGGCCGGATCGGGGAGCCCCAGGGGGACCGGGTTCGATAATTCGGGGAGAAGGAACGACCAATGACGGGCGCCCGAAGCGTAGAACGTTCGTTTATCCAAAACGAGCACCTTCGGTGGACGATGCTGGCCCCGCCGACCACGGGGTTCCTGCAAGACGCTAGTCCTAGACCCGGCATGAGGGCCGCGAAGTCACACGATAAATGATCACACAGAGAAAATCTTCCTACTCTTGCCACAGGAAGCTCTCTTCGTCGGCCGCGGGATTCTCGAGAGGGGTTGGCATTGGAGATGCCGGGAGACGGGTCCGGTTTCACGACGGCCCAACGCGCAGCGCTACAGTCCGTGGCAGCGTTGTTGAATCAGGCGGAGATCACCTGGGCTATCACGGGGAGCATGGCCTTCGCCCTGCGGGGGCTGGCGGTCGTTCATCATGATCTAGACATCCAGACCGACGCAGCCGGCGCCTAGGCGATTGAACGACAGTTGGCCGACAACATGGTGTGGCCCGTGCGGTATCGGACCGCGTCGACCGTTCGCTCTCACTTCGGGCGGGCGGTTGTCGCAGGCGTTGTGGTGGAAATTATGGGCGCGATCGAAAAGCAGCGACCAGACGGCACGTGGATGCCCGCGGCGGACCTGGCCTCGATGATCGAATGGATCGCGTGGGAGGGGCGGACCTGGCCGGTGCTGCCCGTAGCCTACGAGGCGGCGGCCTATCGCGCGCTGGGCCGGCACGCCATGGCGGACCGCTTAGACCGATGGCTGGCGCTGAGGCCGCATTTCTAGGGGGAGGGATGGTGGGACATGACCGAGGCACGCGAGGCGTTCCTGAGACGCCTTAAGACATTCGGAGAAGACAACGACCGCACGGCGGCGACACGGGCAGAAAAAATGCTCAACATTACGGAGGACACCGGACGCCTCATCGGGATGCTGATTCGCGCGTGGAAACCCGCCCACATTTTAGAGGTGGGGACGTCGAATGGATATTCGACGATCTGGTGGGCGGATGCCCTAACCGATCCGGGCCAACGCTTGGTGACCTTAGAAATCAATCCTGCCAAGGTGGTGCAGGCGACCGAAAACTTTCGCCAAGCGGGCGTCGCGGACCGGATTCAGGTGGTGTCGGGCGACGCGGGGGAATTCCTCCGGCACACGCGCGACGTGACCTGGGGTCTCATCTTCCTTGATGCGGAGCGTTCGGAGTATGTAGGCTACTGGCCCGATCTCGCGCGCATTCTCGCGCCAGATGGACTCCTCATCGTGGACAATGCCGTTGACAAGGCGGTGGAGCTGGAAGACTTCCACCGCGTTGTGGCGGGCACGCCCGGGTTTCGGCAGGTCCTGGTCCCCCTCGGAAACGGGGAGCTGTTCATTCAACGCGACCGGAGTTCGGAGAGTGCCGGAAGAGTCATGGACTAAGTGGGGTCTCGACTATAGCCGCCACGACTGCATCGCTAACCGCCGTCCGAATCCGGTTCAACATAGAAGGGGGCGACGTAAGTAGGCTGCTGCCGGACAAACAGGGGCGAGTGTTCCGGAGGGGAATTCATCTGACTGTCGCGACGCCCCAACAGGCCGGTGACAAGCCGTGTAAGGGCTGGCCTTGCCCATAAGGAGGAGTTTCCGGATGCAAACGCCCGACTTGGTTGAGCGTGCTGCTCGATGGGCAGCGTCGTTAGGCTTTACGAAGTCATGCCTCGATGAAGTAGGGGCGCTGCTCCATGTTCTCGCGGGGATCATCCCCTCTGGCCGCATCGCCGACATCGGGACAGGCTGCGGCGTAAGCACTGCATGGATAGCCAGTGCGACAGGCCTCGACGTGTTCACGATAGATAACGACCCGAGCAGGGCTAAGGGTATCCGCGATTTGTTCGGTCGCTACGACCATGTGCATCCGATCGTAGGAGACTGGGAAGACGTTTTGCAGCACGGTCCGTTCCGACTCGTCTTTGTGGATACACAACCGGCTAAAGTGGCGGGGGTCGATGCCCTGGTGCAAGCCACGGAAGTGGGGGGCCTGCTTGTATTAGACGATTTGACTCCCATTGAATTTTGGCCTGAAGAGTGGAAGAGGCGTCCGGATCCGGTGCGCGAGGCTTGGCTAAATCATCCTCAGTTGGCCAGCACCGAAATCCGCACATCTCTGAAGGTTTCCTGCATTCTCGCACGCCGCATGGTGTGAGGTACGGTCTCCAGTGCCCGACGCTACATTTATCAACCCGACGCATCAATGTTGTGGACACATCGAGCGAGTGAAGTGCCGGCAGGGGATGTGTGCTTCAGTGGTTCCGGTTCGATAATCGATCGGTGTAAACTGGTTTGGAAATGAGGAGGTTGGAGCAGGATGACACCGTGTCAGCACACGGTTTCGACGGAACAGGAATTACGCGAGCTCCTGGGGCAGCCTGCCCGCCTCGTCCAAAATAAGGTCATTGACCGGTTGGATGGCCATTGTCGGACTTTTATCCACTCGTCCCCGTTACTATTTTTGTCGACCGCAGATGCCAGCGGGTGCTGCGATGTGTCGCCACGTGGGAATCGACCGGGATTTGTCCAGGTGTTGGATGATTCCCACCTTCTCATCCCTGACAGGCCCGGAAACCGCCGGATGGATTCCCTCCGGAACATCCTGTCGAATGCCCACGTGGGCCTGGTGTTTTTGATTCCGGGCCTCGACGAGACCTTACGGGTGAACGGCCGCGCTTGCATTGTGCGAGACCCGGGTTTGCTGGAGCCCCTTGTCGTTCGGAGCCGCGTGCCGACGGTCGCTATTGGCGTGACGGTAGAGGAATGCTATGTGCATTGTGCGAAAGCGTTTCGGCGTTCACAGACATGGCAACCATCGTCGTGGCCTGAATCCGTGCCGAACGTCGCTCAGATGCTCGCCGATCATGCTCAGCTTGACGACTACGACCGAGACACGGTCGCGCAATCCTTGGACAAGAGCTACCGGGAGAGGTTGTATTAAGAAATAATTGTCTTGGTACATCATCGGCTAATGGGGGAGTACCGTAAGAGATGCCTTCGGATCCACCCATTCTGATCGGTTTGCCGTATCTAGAAAAGTGGGTCCAATCAACATCGAGCCGTTCCGGTGGAATTCAAGCGCAAAACTCGTTGATCCATCACAAAATCCTCATACCCCTTGTTCTTTGTATTGCTGTACCAGCTGAACTTTTGGTGACTACCGTTCTTGAGACGCCAGGCATCGTGCCATCCCCGAAGCGGCCAGCTGACCATGTGGTGGACGCAAGTGGTCACCATGGCGAGCCGTGTAGTACAATCCAGTCATAGAAGCGACGGAGCACAAGTCTCTTATTGGGTTGAGTAGGCGATAATCGGCGATAGCGGGGGAGTGATGACCCATGCATGGAATAATCCCAGCTTGGCTTCTTGGTGCCGTCTCTTCAGTCGTCGTCATTGTGGTGACACTGTTAGAACGTATCGAGCGTCACTTGCGCGATATCCGTCGGCTCCTAATAGACCAGGTGTCGTCTTCAGCAGACAGCCACGACGTCTTGATTGCGCGGCTCACCCCCTTGTTGAAGAGGGGTGAGAAGATACCGGCGATCAAAATCGTGCGCAAGAGTCTGGGATGCACCCTCCTAGAAGCCAAACAATTCGTGGATGATCTGCTGTCTCAAATCTCCTGATCTCTCCTCTCCGCCGACGCTCGCATGATCGAGGAGGCGTTCTGTTCCACGAGATTCGACCGTCAGACAAGTGAGCGGCTAGGCGTTCTCAATGGGAGGCCTGGCCACAGAGTGCAGGTGTTCACATTCAACCCATTGGAGCGTACTCGGTATCGCCACGCAATCGGCTCGACGTCCCGACAATTGACCAGCCCATCGTGCGGATCCTTGCGGCGCTTGCCCCCAATAGCGCGCTAACGCCCATGGAATTACCGCACAGATGAGACGTTTACATCATCAGCGTATTGGCTTACAGTTAGCACATCAGCTAATAAAACGGGGTGCCGACCGTGAAGAACCAAACCGTGATTTGCACCTATCGTGTGCAACCTGACCGGGAAGAATCGTTTCAAGCCCTATTGGCGGATCATTGGTCCACACTCCACACCTTGGGATTGGTCACCGATTCCAAGCCCCTCATTTTTCGGAGTGTGGATGACCCTCCGACCTATGTGGAGATTTTCACTTGGGTCGAAGGGGGATTTGAGCAGGCACACGAGCATCCGGATGTGTTAGCCATTTGGGAGCCGATGGAGCCCTTGCTGGAGAAACGCGAAGGCTTGCCACGATGGGAGTTCCCGCATTATGTGCCCTGGGAGCCGACCGATCGCTGAGAAGCCCCAGGGGCTGCGCGACCTCGAAGCCATGGATGCGGTCTTTGCCGCGCTGTCCCATCGATCTCGAAGGACCATTCTCTCGATCCTTCACGCCCGGGGCGGGGCCATGACCTCTCGCGAAATAGCCGCGCGGTTTGATTGTTCCTGGGCGACGACCTCCCGCCATGTCCGCATTCTCAAGGAATCAGGACTGGTGCGCGTTGAATTGGATGGTCGCGAGCACATCTATAAGCTCGACCGTGACCGATTGCAGGCCGTGGCAGGTGCTTGGATTCAACGGTTCATTCCATAGACGGGTTGATTCTTCGCCCGGGGCTCCCCGACAAACGAGTTTGGGCTCGAAATTTACCTCGGCGCTTAATGCACACTCGCCGCCGTAGGCGCCCCGTAGCGGGGTGTCCAAGCACCTAGGCTTACCGGGTACTAAACCGCCCTCCCCCTGTCGTCTGAGGAACCTATTCTTCTGGTTGCGGACTGTGGGCTTCCGCACTTCGCAACTGCTTTTGGAGTGCGGGCAGGTCGTGACGGACAACGTCCCACACCGTCTCGAGGTCGACATCGGCATATCCGTGAATGAGGACGTTTCTCGGGGTGATATTTTAACCCAATTGAGGTGAGGAAGATGGCTCAAAAGTACGATGCGGCGTTCAAAGACCAAGCCGTGCAGTGAGTGACCGAACTGAAGAAACCGGTCGCCACGGTGGCGAAAGAGTTGGGAATTCCCGACACGACGCTCCATCAGTGGTTGAAGAATGCCCGAGGGCATCCCGACCGCCCCTTTGTCGGCAGTGGCAAGCTCCGGGCCGCGGAACAGGAAGTCCGTGAATTCCAGCGGCGGATTCGGGATTTGGAAGAGGAGAATGTCATCTTAAAAAAGCGATGCGCATCTTCGCCAACGATCGGAAGTGAAATACGCGTTCATTCATGAACACCGCTCCACCTTCCGCATCACGAAGATGTGCGACGTCTTACAGGTGTCACGGAGCGGATACTATGCTTGGCGCGATCGGCCACCCGGACCACGGGCGGGTGAATCCGGTTGCAACGTACAGGGCACGTCATGTCGCTCTGATCGTGAAAGTCATCCCGGAGCACGGATCCGAATATCCGAAGATCTTGTTGGGCTCCCAGACAAATGATAACAGAAAATTGTGCTGCGTCGCTCCCGGCCCGGTTGTCCCTCAAAAAGCCAAACCAGGACCTGATGCTCCGGTCCGTACGCAACTATTTTAAGCAAGGCGGCCAAGGAATTCCCGCTGGATGCGGAAATTTCGATTGTGTTGGCCCGGGAACCGTCCATAGAGTGGTGGGTCCTTCGCTTATGGAATCCGCCCCTAACGGGCCGTGGGGGAGGTCGCTAAATGTCGACCATAGAGCGACACGTAGGTAGAATGAACTGAGGGAGGTCGGGGATGACCGAAATCAGGGAAGTGGAGCCGGCAGAACTTATCGCGGGATTGTCGCGCGCGTTGGACCTCACCGAAGGTGAGCCCATGGGCCATTCCATCCGTTCGTGCTGGATTGGCATGCGGTTGGCGCAAGCCTTAAATCTCAGTCAAGATGTGGCGGACGACCTATTCTTTGCACTCCTTCTCAAAGATGCGGGCTGTTCTGCAAATGCCGCCCAAGTGAGCTCCTGGTTTGGTACAGACGATCGCCAAGCGAAACTAGACTTAAAGCGCACCAATTGGTCGCGCATGGCCGATGCTCTGCGCTTTGCATTGGCGCATGCGGCACCGGGGCAACCCCCTGTGACTCGTCTCAATAAGATGGTAGGATTGGCTCGCCGTGGCATATCGTCGGCCAACGAACTGGTCGCTTTGCGTTGCACTCGCGGTGCGCAAATTGTCAGGGCCTTGGGCTGGTCGGGTGCCATCCCCGAGGCAGTCTTGAATCTGGACGAGCACTGGGACGGGTCCGGGGCACCCGGGGGAGCGCGCGGCACGGAAATTCCTCTGTTGGCGCGTATTCTGCTACTAAGCCAAACGGCGGAAATCTTTTGGCGCCGAGGCGGTCCCGATGCCGCCCGGGACGTGGTTAAGGCTCGCCGTGGTGAATGGTTTGATCCAGAATTAGTCGACGTCTTTTTAGCGGAAACGTCTCGACCGGAATTTTTCCGGGATCTTGAAAAAGTCGGCACGCCGGACACCGTGCACGAATACTTTCCCCGCGTGGCGCTGGGTATGGGAGCCGCCACCGACATCATGAGTACTGCGGAAATTTTTGCCCAGATCGTCGATGCGAAGTCTCCTTGGACCCGCTGGCATTCTATTCGCACCGCTCACTATGCCGCTTGGACGGCAAAACATATGGGGCTATCCCAAGACGTGCAAGAGTCCGTGAAGCTCGCGGGGTTTTTCCACGATCTGGGCAAGCTTGGGATATCCAATTTAGTTTTGGACAAGCCTGGCCGCCTTTCCGTCGAGGAGCGGCGCCATATGGAAAGCCATCCTCGGTTAACCTATGAGGTGCTTGAACCGCTATCGGCACTGGCGGACACGGCTTATGCCGCGTCTTGTCATCATGAGCGTCTAGATGGTTCCGGTTACCACCGGGGTCTTTCCGGATCGAACGTGCCGCTTCAAGCGCAAGTTGTGGCCGTAGCTGATATCTATGATGCACTCACGGCCGATCGTCCATATCGTCACGGCCTAGAACCCGAAGCGGCCATCCGCATTTTACAACAGGACATGGGCACTAAATTGAATGGGGAGGCGGTAGATGCCATTCGGGCGATGCCCTTTCCTATGCCTGTGTCGGAAACATTGGAGGGTATCGATTAATCATGCGTTGTTTCCGATTTCGTACTGGCACGTGGACCTTGGGGAACAAAGTGTACATCCTGGCCATCATGAATGTCACGCCCGATTCCTTTTCGGACGGCTCCGCCGTCAATCAAGATCCGGGCTATCAGGTCGACAAGGCGATGCGCTTGGTAGAAGAGGGGGCCGACGCATTAGATTTGGGGGCGGAGTCGACTCGGCCGGGGCACACTGCCATTACTGCTGAGGAAGAGTGGGCCCGTCTGGGGCCCGTCCTGAAAGCCGTTCGGCTAGCGCTGCCCGATGTCCCACTCTCCATAGACACCCAGAAGTCCTGGGTCGCGGAAAGAGCGCTCGATGCCGGAGCAGACATTGTGAACGACATCTGGGGATTTAGCCACGATGAGAGAATGCCCGCACTCGTGGCCCGCTACGGAGCGGGAGCGGTGCTGATGTACAATGAGGACGGGGATCCGGAATCCCCGATAAATGGAGAGCGGTTACAGGATTTTTTTAGGCGACAAGTGCAAGCGGCTCAGAGGGCGGGCGTCTCTCCAGAAGCTCTATTGTTGGATCCCGGCATTGGTTTTCGGGTACAGGGTGAAGCTAGTTGGGCGATCCTGGGGGACCTACACCAATTTGAGGGGATTGGATCAGGGATTTTGGTCGGGCATAGCCGAAAACGGTTTTTGGGAAGGGTGGCCGGCATACCGGAGGCGGCTCAACGAGATGGGGTGACGGCGGCTCTATCCACCCTTCTGGCAGCGGAAGGCCACACCGATGTTCTCCGGGTCCACAACCCGAGAACGACTCGTGAAGCGATCCTCGTCGCTCAACAATGGAGGCGTTTTCATGGGGCAGATTAAGCTGAGTCAACTGCGATTTCACACGTGCCATGGTGCTTTGCCCCATGAACAGCACGTGGCTCAGGAGTTTTGGGTGGATGTTGAGGTGCACATGGATGTGAGCGCTGCGGGAGAATCGGATCGCCTGCGGGATACCGTTAATTACGCGGCAATCGCTCGTGCTGTAGAGGCCATCATGATGGGGCCCCCAGTGAAGTTGCTGGAAACGCTGGCGACCCGTATTCATGCCGCTGTTCACGGACAGGACTCCCGCATCGACCGTGTGCAAGTCAAGGTAACCAAGGTGGATCCACCACTCGGGATTCCCTCGGGGGGTGTGGCGGTGGTCGTGGACGACCGTGGTTAAGGTGTACATCGGGTTGGGTTCCAATTTGGGGGACAGTCGAGCCATTTTACGAGCGGCATACGACGCGGTAGCGTTCTTAGGCTTTAATCCGCGTATCTCCACGCTCTATCGGTCTTCTCCCATCGGGGGACCGAGCCAGCCCCCATACCTGAATGCGGTGATGAGTCTGGAGACATCATGGCGTCCAGAACAATTGCTTCAGATGCTGCACCGGATTGAAGAGCGCTTCGGACGTCACCGCCGAGAGCGGTGGGGAGCCCGGCGCTTAGATTTAGATCTGCTGCTCTATGGCAATCGGATGATCGCCACCCCAGATTTGGTGGTTCCCCACCCACGGATGCTGGAGCGCCGGTTCGTCCTGGAGCCGTTGGCGGAGTTGGCGCCAGATTTGGTGATCCCGGGAAATCACGGCCTTCAGCAAGCTCTAAGAGAGGTTTCCCATCAGGAGGTCGAGCGCATTCATGACCCATTCGGAACGCTTTGGAACGATTGAAGCTCAGTTAAAGACCCGCTGGGTAGGTCACCCGACGGTCGTGTTGGATACGGTAGACTCGACCAATCGTTGGCTCAAGGAGCGCTGGTCAAGCGGCAAAATAGGACCGGGTACGGTCGTGTGGGCCGATGAGCAAATGGCCGGTCGGGGCCGTTTGGGACGACAGTGGGCTTCGCCGGCAGGGTTTCACATTTATACATCCCTCTTGTGGTTCCCACCGCACGAACGTTTAACGGGCCTGATGAGTCTTGTCGCGGGGGTGGCGGTGGTACGGGCAGTTCGTGCCATCACTCATCTGGATGCCCGATTGAAATGGCCCAATGATGCCGTCATAGGGGGCAAAAAGTTTGCTGGGGTTCTTGTGGAAGCGGGGCAAGAGCCGGTGCCATGGGCCATCATCGGGATCGGGATGAACGTGCGAGGCTCCATTGGCCCCTCTTTTCCCCATGCCACCACCCTTGAAGAAGCATCTGGGCGGACGATCGCTCGAGGCAACCTGTGGCTTCAGTTAATGGGAGAATTGGAGCAGGCCTACACCTCATGGAAGGACAATGGCGATCAATGGGTGGTCGAGGCGTGGTCGGCTATCAATGTCACCTTGGGACAGGAGGTCCGCATCGAGCAGCCTGGGCACGCACCGTGGACAGGGACGGCTGACCAGTTAGACCTAGACGGCGGCCTATGGGTCAAGATCCCGGGCCGCCGAGTCAAGGTCATCTCGGGCGAGGTCAGCGTGCGTCTCGCTGACGGGCGCTATGCGCCCGAGAGATTTTGATATAAGGTTAGCATTTCGACTACGGCCAGCGCTGCATCACTGCCCTTGTTGCCGGCTTTGCCGCCGGCCCGGGCTTCTGCCTCTTCTGGCGTATTGCAAGTCAGGATACCAAAGATGACGGGTTTTTCCCCTCGGGCGGCCAGAGCGGCCACGGCGCTGGCGGCCGTTCCGGCCACATAGTCAAAGTGCGGGGTCTCCCCGCGAATGACGGCACCTAGCGTGATGATCCCATCGTAACGATCGTACAGGCGGGCCGCGCAACCGGGGATTTCAAAGGTCCCGGGCACCCACACCAGGTCAATGGCATCCTGTGGGGCGCCGAGACGTGTCAGCGTCTCTTGAGAGCCCTCGACGAGTCGCGTGGTAATGCCCTGATTAAAGCGAGCCGCGATAATGGCGATGCGTGCGTTTCTGGGGAAGCCCCAGTACCCTTCAAAGGTTGACATGATATCCTCCCCTGCCTAAATGGTCGAGATCCAGTGCCCCATTTTGTCTTTCTTGGCCTTCATGTAACGCTGATTTTCGGGGCGCTTTCCCACTTCGATGGGCACCCGCTCGATAATCCGAAGACCATAACCCTCAAGCGCGTAATACTTGTCGGGGTTGTTGGTCAAGAGCCTCAGCTCGCGAATCCCCAGGTCGCGGAGGAT
The DNA here is from genome assembly GCA_021820165.1 of Bacillota bacterium. Next base: position 12,876 of record JAKADW010000001.1, on the reverse strand, counting down.
TTGGGCACCGACACCATAATCTCGCATGTCTGGTGGGAATCCGAGCGCTAAATTCGCGGCCACGGTGTCCATGCCGGTTTCCTGCAGTGCGTAGGCTTTAATTTTATTGCCAAGTCCAATACCGCGGCCCTCTTGGCGCATGTAGAGGAGGCACCCGCGCCCTTCTTGGGCGATTTGCCTCAACGCCTGATCCAATTGGTCTCCGCAATCGCAGCGAAATGAGCCAAGTACGTCTCCGGTGAGACATTCCGAATGCACTCGGGTGAGCACCGGTTGGCCGTTGGCAATGTCCCCCATGGTGAGGGCGAGATGCGTCGCCCCGTTCAGCTTTTCGGTATAGGCGACGGCGCGAAAGATCCCATAACGCGTAGGGAGCGTCGTCTCCGCTTCGCGAATATAGAGGGTATCCTCGGACAGCCGATAGCGGATGAGGTCTTGGATGCTAATAACCCTCAAATGATGGGCCTCTCCGAATTCAAGCAGGTCGGCCAACCGGGCCATGGTCCCATCGGGCTTCATGATTTCGCAGATGACGGCGACCGGTTCGAGTCCCGCTGATGTTGCCAGATCGACGGCGGCTTCGGTATGGCCGGGCCGACGCAGGACCCCGCCCGGCTTAGCCCTTAAGGGAAACATGTGGCCTGGCCTCACCAAATCCTCCGGTTTTGAGGCGGGATTCGCCAGGACACGGACGGTCTCCGCGCGGTCATGGGCCGAAATGCCGGTGGTTGTGTGGTGCCGGGCGTCAACCGAGACGGTGAACGCAGTTTTCATGGAGTCCTCCGACACCTCAACCATGGGCGGCAAATTCAGGCGATCGAGCCATTCCGCCGCCATGGGAACGCAGATGAGGCCGCGGCCATATTGAGCCATGAAGTTAATCGCGTCAGGGGTTACGTGCCGCGCTGCGATGACCAGGTCGCCTTCATTTTCCCGCGACTCGTCGTCGACCACAATAATCATCTGCCCCTGGCGAATGGCCTCGATGGCTTCTTCCGCGCTGCTAAACGATCGATCGCTCATACGTGCTCCTCCCTCGAAGTCGGGTACGGTGCCAAAAGATGCTCCACATATTTTCCCAGCACGTCAAATTCAATATTGATCCGCGTGTGGATGGCCCAATCATGAATGATGGTGTGCTCCCAGGTGTGAGGGATGATCGTTACTTTGACGTTGTGGTCTGACCGTTCAACTATGGTGAGGCTGACTCCGTCGAGGGTTAGAGACCCCTGGGGAAGGACCCAGCGAGAATACTCTTTGGGGTAACGAATGTCGATATGATGGGCGTCGCCTTCAACCTCGATTGAGGCGACCGTTCCCTGCGTATCCACATGGCCTAGCACCCAGTGGCCCCCAAGCCGTGTGGCCGGGGTTACCGAACGTTCCAAATTGACGGTTCGGTTCGGTTTCAAGTCTCCCATGGTCGTGATTTCTAAGGTCGTCGGGCTGACATCAGCATGAAATGCCTGGTCGGTGATCTGGACAACTGTGAGGCAGGTGCCATTTACGGACACGGATTCGCCTAGGGTGAGCGATGTGGCGAAAGGAGCGTCCACGACCAATCGGCGCGACGCACCACCTACTTGTCTCTCGTTGGCCCGCACCCGGCCGATGGCTTCTACGATTCCGGTAAACATCATGGTCCTCATTTCTAGGGGGTGAATTCCCCGGGATGAAAACGTGCTTCCACGACAATATCGGGACCCAAATGGCGGATCGTCTGGATTTTCAGGCGAGGTGCCACATGAAGCGGGAATCCCTGACCGGCAACCGGTCCTGGGGCGGCTTGACCGCCTAAAATTAAGGGAGCCCCGTAGCTTACCCACTGGTCGGCTAGACCGTTCTGAATAAAGCTTGCATGAACGGTCGGCCCCCCCTCGACCAAGAGGGACAAAATATGGCGGTCGGCGAGATGCTCTAGGATGTCGCCTACAGCCAGTCGGCCATCTGAACCGGTCGCCACCGTCACCACCTCCCCGCCCACACTGAAGATGCTGCGCTCCCAGTCTGAGGATGCCGCCTCGCTGGTGAAGACGAGGGTGGGCACCGTCGATTCTTGTCGGAATACCTGCGCATTGGGGGAGATTCGCCCTCGACCGTCCAAAATGACGCGGACAGGATCGTGGCCGCGGCGTGTTCCCCGAAAGGTGAGACGCGGATTGTCAGCCAATATGGTTCCCGATCCCACTAAAATGGCGTCGTGCGTGCGGCGAAGTTCATGAGCATGCTGTAGGGCTCGTTCTGACGTCAAATATTTGGACTGGCCGTCGACTGAGGCAACTTTGCCGTCAAGGCTCATGGCCACCTTGAGAGTCACCCACGGCCGGTGAGCACGACTCCAGGTGACAAAGGCGCGATTCAACTCCAGAGCTTCCTCGGCGCCATCGCCAAGGTCCACCCGGATGCCAGCCTGCTTAAGGCGGTCAATGCCCCCGCCCGCAACATGGGGGTTTGGATCGGCCATGGCCACGACCACGCGCCGGATCCCCGCCCGAATGATGGCGTCCGTGCAGGGTGGGGTTCGGCCCGTGTGGTTGCATGGCTCCAACGTGACATAAAGCGTGGTGCCACGGGCTCGCTCACGAGCCTTTTTCAACGCCACAGCTTCAGCGTGAGCGCGGCCAGCCTGGGCGTGATATCCTTGGGCTACGATGCGGCCTTCTTCGTCCACGAGCACAGCGCCCACCATGGGATTCGGGGAGGCGTGGCCGAGTCCTCGCCGAGCCAGCGCGAGGGCTCGATGCATGAATTGGCTGGTCATAAAGTGGTTCACCCCATAATCAAAAAATCCCCCGATCGGGGGATGGAAAAATGTTGATAGAGACTCGTTTAGAGCCGTCTACCTTCTCCCATCCAGACTGTACTGTCGGCGCCGGAATCTCACCGGGCTCCTGCCTTTCGGCTCGCGGGCTACTCGTTACCGAGATCACCGCCGGTCGGGAATTGGTCCCTCCAAAGGAACCTCACCACGCCCCGAAGGTATGTGTTGCGTTCTTAATTTATAGTATGTCGATTACGGGCAAAGATCAACTCATGCGGATATGGTCAACGGAGAGCACCATGGCGTTGAGGCGATCTTGGGCGCGATAGGGGCCAGTACCTTCCGGCACAATCATGAGGGCATCAACGTTCTGCCAGGAACTTTGTACGGCCGAGCCCTGGTTACTATGTGGCCACAGCATTAATTGACCATCGCGGACAACGAGTCGGGCGCGGACATATTGACGGCGATCCTCTACGGTGGCGAAATCGGTCGCTAATGGGAGGGGCAATGTGGGGCGTTCCCAGTGGGTTTCCCCTAGCAAAACACGAATGACCGGACGGACGAACAATTCAAAGGTGACTAATGCCGAAACCGGGTTGCCAGGGAGACCCATGATGGGTTTTCCCAGCACCTCGCCATAAGCCAGCGGCTTTCCGGGCTTCAAATTCACACGCCAGAGAGACAGGTGCCCCAAAGATTCGATGACGGGCTTCACGAAATCAAAATCCCCTACGGAGACGCCCCCGGAGCTGACAAGCAGATCACATTCCGCGGCAGCTCGGGTCATGAGTGCCCGAATGGCCTCGGGGTCATCAGGCGCACTGGGGTACCGTACGGGTTCACCGCCGGCAGTCCGGATTGAAGCTTCAATGGCGTAGGCGTTGGAATTTCGAATGGTGCCCGGGACAAGAGTCTCAGAGGGTTCTCGGAGTTCATCTCCCGTTGACAGAATGGCCACCCGGGGAGGGGTGGTCACCGGGACGGGATCCCGTCCAAGGGAGGCCAGCATGCCAACAATGGGCGGCGTAATCAGCGTGCCGCGTTTAAGCACGACCGTTCCCGTGGGCATGTCCTCGCCTTGATACCGCAGGTGGGCACCGACAGGAGCTTCCTTTTGTACAAGCACACGATGCTCCGAATCCGATTGGGTCCATTCCACAGGGACGACCGCATCGGCCAGTTCGGGGACGGGGGCACCCGTCATAATCTTGTAGGCGGTGTGCGGAGCCAAAGGTGCCCTGGCGGGATGTCCGGCTCGGATGACACCCAACACTGGTAGGCGTACGGGACGTTCCGAGGAGGCGCCGACCACGTCTTGGCTTCTAATCGCGTACCCATCCATGGAGCTATTCGTGAACGGAGGGATTGGCTCATTGGCCTGGACGTCCTTGCCAAGTAGCAGGCCTAAGGCGTTGGACAATGGTCGTAGCTCTTGGCGACCGAGGGTGTGAACGTTCTCCAGGATGAGCTGTTGAGCTTTTTCAACAGGCATAAGCATGGCGTGTCTTCCTCCTCTATCCGCATCCATTGTAGCAAAGGGTGTCCGCAGGACATGGCCGATTTCCAGTAAAAAGTGGGTGGGGCTCGAAAAAAGTGTGATAGCATAGGGCTGACTTGACGAAGGAGGGGCATTGTGCCAGGGCTGCTCGCAATTGACATCGGAAACACGCATATAAAAATCGGACTGTTTGATCAGGGCCAATGGATGGAGGAATGGCGGCTCGCCACTGACTTGAGGCGGACGCCGGATGAATATCGGCTATTCGTTCGCGGCCTTTTGCTAGAGTCTCGGGTGGAGTCGGTTGACCGGGCGATTGTCGCGTCCGTGGTCCCTCTTTTGACCCCATTTTTTCTTCGGGTGTTGGAGAGCGTCAGTTTAAGTGAGCCAGTCGAAGTGGTGCCTCCGGGGTATGGGATCGCGGTGGACTACCCGCCCCAAAACTTAGGGCCGGATCGGTTTGTGAATGCGCTCGCTGCCTGGCAAATGGTCAGGCGATCGGTCGTGGTGGTCGATGTTGGCACAACGGCTACCGTGGATGCCGTGGTAGATGGTGTATTTGTCGGAGGAGCGATTGCCCCCGGGCCTCATTTTTTGGCGCAAGCATTGGCTGAAGGGACCGCCCGCCTACCCCATGTGACTCCCGCGATTGAACCGTGGACCATCGGAAAAAACACCGAGCAGGCCATTCGCGCCGGGGTCGGACAAGGCTTTGCCGGAATGGTTCGAAGTCTTATCGAAAATACGCGAGGAAGCATTGGAGAGGAAGCCCCTATCGTCTTAACAGGTGGGTGGTCGGTGCGCCTTCAACCCTTCTTAGGACTTCCTGTTCGCATGGAGCCGCAGTTGACTTTAGAAGGGCTACGTTTTGCTAATGACTGGCTCATGATGCATTGTCCTTAAACTGATAGTGGTCGATATCGATCACGGGCCGGTACCCAATCCGTTGGTAGATATCGTTGGACGTGGGGTTAGCCAGATCCGTGAACAAAAACACCTGGCGGTAGGTGGAGGTTAAAAGCGCCTCCGTTAAGGAAGCCACCACGTGGGACGCGTATCCGTGGCCGCGGAGATATGGCGGGGTATAGACCGGTCCGACTCGCACTCCGCTACCGGTGGGGCTCCCATAGCCTGCGAGGCTCACAATTTTGTCGTCCACCTCCCAGAGCAAAACACCTCCACTCGGGAACCCTGCCTCCAAGCGACGTTGGACTAATTCTTTGGTCTGATTGGGGGCCTCTGCCGGCAGGGCTTCCTGGGCGAAGGCTTCAAACCAGGGAACGATGGCCTCCAGATCATGACTCGTGGCCCAACGGGGGTGCCCCGGGGTGGCAGGCACGGGCAAAATCACCTGGGTAGCCTCATAAATGCGTTCATGCATGAGGAGGGCGGGCGACGTGCCAGTTTCTCGTGCCCAGGTTTCGCTAAAGGCGGCGGCCAAAGGCCGCGGCCCGATGACCCCCGGAATCTGAAGTCTCGATTGATAGAGAGATTGGGCCAGAAAATTTGACGCACCGAGTTCAGCCGCGAACGAGAGGATTAACGCGCGGGCGGGATCGGTTTTCAGGCCCACCAAAAGAGGGCCTTGGGAGTTTTCCACCAGGGCCATGACCTCGGGAGGGTCATCTGCACGGCTGTTCCCTAGGAGCCCCAAAATTAGGTTGTTGGCGGCTTCCTTCTGGCATAAGAACGGTTGGGCCGTGTTTCTAAACCGACCGAGGTCGGTTTCCCACCGCATCATGTAGGACATGGCGAGAGCCTCCTTGATTTGCGATTATAATACAGAAAGGAACTAACGGGAGGGAAGTCGATGGAATTTCACGAATTGCCCGCCGAACAGGGGGTGAGGTCGCTCGATGCAATCCACTTTCGTGTACGGGGAGGCCTGGCGCCGGTCGTTGAGTGGACCCTAGATGGGTCGTACACACTTTTCTTCGAACATTACGTGCTCATGTATCGGGATCCGAGCGTCACTATCTCCGGCTCTATTCCCAAAGGGGCCATGAAGCGCATGATCGGCAAGATGCCCATCATATTGGCACGCGCGTCCGGACGTGGATTGGTCGCACTGGGCCGTAGCGCGCCGGGTGAGGTTGTCGGGGTCCCGATTCAACCGGGGCAAACGTTGGAGGTGCGTGAGCATCAATTTCTCGCAGCCACCGACAGCCTGTCTTATGGATTTACGCGGGTGCGGGGTCTCGCCAATTTGTTGTTTGGCGGCAATGGATTCTTTGTGGATACTTTCCGTGCCGGTAAAGATCTGGGCGTCGTCTGGGTGCATGTGCACGGCAATGCTATCGAGGTCGAATTGGGTCCCGGAGAGCATTTGGATGTGGAACCAAGCCGGTGGTGCTACAAGGACCCCCGTGTGAAAATGTCAACGGTGCCCATCAACGTGTCGGCAGGCTTATTCGCATCGTCCTCGTTTATGCTTAACCGGTTCACAGGCCCGGGTCGGGTAGGCTTGCAAACCATGGGGATTTATCTCGATACGGATTCCAATTAACCGCGAGCACAACCTCTCAAAAGTGAGCCCCGTGCGTCAACGGCCACGGGAGTTGAAAGGAGACTTTTCATGCCGGATGTCTTCGACGGTGCCAAGAAAACCTTGGGTGAGTGGGCAGCCTCTCAAATCCCCCACGGAATTCGCTTAGGCATCGGCTCTGGGAGTACCGTCTCAGCCTTCATTGAGGCTTTGGGAGAGCGTAACAAACGGGAGCCTTTGGGGCTCACCGTCGCGGCGGCTTCCAAGGCCAGCGAAATGATGGTGCGCGGCCAGGGGATCACCGTGGTCCCGTTAGAAACTTTGACATCGCTTGATTTGGCCGTCGATGGGGCGGACAAGGTTGACCTCTCTGGTGTCCTGATTAAAGGCGGGGGCGCAGCTTTGGTTCGCGAACGCCTGATCATTGCGGCATCCGAACGAACCTTGATTCTCGTAGATAAGGGAAAATTGATGAACACGTTTCACCAGGTATCCATCCCGGTGGCCATGATTCCCTATGGGTGGCGTCAGACCCTGAGCCGCCTCTCCCGTCTTTCGGGCGGCGCATCGCTACGAACTTTGCTCACGGGTCCGGTGGTGACTGACGACGGACTATATGTCGCCGACGTCAAGGTGGACGCGATACCCGACCCTGAAGCGTGGCATCGGCGTTTCAAGATGGTGGAGGGGGTCGTGGATACTGGTCTCTTTGCCGGTTATGCCACCGAAGTATGGGTCAGCGACGGCACGCGGACCCAGCCTTACCGCATTCCGGGCGCTATTTTGTGATACCATGGGGTGGAAAAATTCCCCGACAATTTAGCTGAGGGGAAGCGTTTTTGCCGGTCTCTAAGGTGTTAAGAAGCGCGATGACGGCAAGTGCCCCGTTTGGGCGAAGGCGGGACGCCGATGGGGAGATCCTCAAATCAGAGGTGAGAGCATGGCGGAGGCACGCCCACCCATTGTTGAGCACGTGAAACGAATCATGATGGATGAGCTGGGCTCGCATCTTTTAGGCATTTTGTGGACGGGCTCCCGTGCTTACGGAGAGCCGTGGCCTAATAGTGACTGGGATTTTTTCGTTATTCACGATCAGTTGTGGCGCCAACGACGATTATTTACCGTGGCTCGAGACGAAATTGAGTTGTTTTTGAATCCGGTTGATCAAATCCGCCGTGAGTTTTATGACCAAGATCCTGCCACCGTGGGGATGTTTGCACGGGGGAAAATTGTCTTTGATGCGACGGGGATTACCCATCAATTAATGCAGGAAGCAGAGAACATGTGGCGAGGATGGCGCCGGCCTTGGACGGCCTTGGAACGAGACCATTGGCGCTATGAAACCTTAGACCTCATGAAGGATATCGAAGATTTGTTGGCGGAGGATCCCGATGCCGCCTCCTACCTTATGGGGCTTTTGATGCAAAAGCTATTGGCTGGGTGGTACCAAGCGCATCAATATTGGGAACCGAAAGCCAAATACCTCTTGGCCGATCTGGCGCGTCTAAGTCCCGAATTGGCGTTTCAGTGCCGCGGCGTGATTAGCCACCATCAGCCCGTGGTGCGTCGTTTTGCAGCGCTTCGGGAGTTAGTCGAATTGGTTCATCAGCCTTTTGGGGGGAAGCTCAAAACCTGGCAAACGGAGCGAGAGCCGGTCCCCCCTTTTGAACCATCGACGGCATCTGATAACGCCACATCCAATGATTAGGGAGGCCTGTGCTGATGACGGATGATAGGTGGGTTTTGGTCGAGCAAATTGAGACGGGTATTTATGCGTTGACCATTCAACGGGAACGGGCGCTCAATGCCTTGAACGATGGGGTGCTCGATCAACTGGAAGAAGCGCTCAACACGCTTGAAGGTCACGAAGATGCACGGGTGGTCATCGTGGGCGGATCGGGAGCAAAGGCGTTTGTCGCGGGAGCCGATATCGAGGCCATTCACCAAATTCCCGACGAACACGCGGCCCGGCAGTTCGCTGAGCGTGGCCAACGATTGTTCCAGCGCTTCCAGGAAAGTCCGCTGATATTCATTGCCGCCATTAACGGCTACGCATTGGGTGGTGGTCTGGAACTGGCGATGGCCTTGGACTTGCGCATTGCCTCGGAGAAAGCGCGGCTCGGGCAGCCAGAAATTAATCTTGGCATTATTCCTGGATTTGGCGGAACTCAACGTTTGAGCCGTCTTGTCGGGCCGGGACAGGCGCTCTGGATGGTGGCGTCGGGAGAACCCTTGACAGCGCGCCAAGCGGAGGCTTGGGGATTGGTCGAGGCGGTCACGGAACCCGACGCACTCATGGAGGAGTGCCTCCGGCGTGCGCGTATATTAGCAGAAAAGGCTCCGTTGGCTTTGCAGGCGGCCAAGGCCACGGTGGTCCACAGCCGAGACTGGGCTATCGCCCAGGGGCTTTCCGAGGAAGCGGCAGCGTTCGCGCGTCTGACCGTATCGGAGGATGGGCGGGAAGGAACCCAGGCCTTTCTGAATAAGCGGAAACCTCAATTTCGGGGAAAGTAGTGATCGTTGGCGGCTGCGCATACCTTGATCCCGAGGAGGGATGGGGCATGGGCAGTAACTCTTCGACGAAGGCTCGACTTGAGGCTAACTTTTGGTCCCTCGTTGAGCGCCGACACCCGATGACCCGGTGGTGGTGGACTGGGGACCCAGATCCTCCCGCAATGGTGTGGCCGGATTGGTCTAAGGCAAGCTTTTTGCGGGAGGCAGAGGAATGGCGGCGACTGGCCAAGGATACCGTGGAATGGGATGACGAAGAGATTGGCCATTGGGGACAATTCGCCCGTCATACCGCCAATCGAATTTTGGCGGGAAGCTACGCCGATGGGGCTGAACCCCTAAGGTATGCGAATTTGGTGCTCACCATTATAAGGCTACTTGATCCGCAGGCGGGGTTCGTCGAGCGCGACGCCTTGCTCGAGGGGCTGATTACCTGGCTAGATGGAGTCCAAGATGTGGTGGCAGTCGGCTTTTGGCGGAAAACTCGGGTCGAGGGTGAAGCGGCTCGCTTGAAATCTCAAGTAAATGGGCTCCAAGTGCCGGAGGCACTTCGGAAGCGGGGGACGACGGCCGTCAACGCGTATGTGGAGCGAATCCAAGTAGGCGATGAGCAAGAACCAATTCCATGGGCGGTCAGCGCGCACGTTTCCGTGGATGATTGGCGAGATCGGCGTGTGGCCATGACTCGGGAAACGCCGATGTTAGTGGCCAAACCCATTCCAACGGCCCGTCTTCTAGCACGAAATCAGATTAATGCGCCCGTCCTCCAGGAGGTGGTGGTGCCGGGGCTTCACGAATGGTGGCTGAGGCCAGGGCCTAACGAGGACATCCTCTATCATGGCGACGCGTATAATCCCTCCATCGCACTGGGGGCGTTGCTAGCCTTATGGCGCCAACAGAATCGTTGTCAGCGCCTGACGTGGGCCTTGTCGTTACCGCCGCTGGTTGAGGGAGGATTGATGACAGTGGCAGATTTGGTGGGCACGGTCTGGTCTGACTGGCTTCCGGTTAAAGAACGCTATATCGCCCAATGGCTGCAACGACGGCGCGCGATGGCCGTGGCCGACGCGTGGTTGTGGCTTGAGGCAGGTGACCCCCATTCGGTACGGGAGTGGATGTCCCGTTTTATGCCAAAAACGGAGGCGACGGCTGTTGTCCCGTGGATGAAGGCACACCCTGGATACTACGTGATGGCTCATCGGGTGTTTGAAGTGTTAGCCGAAACAGGTCCCTCACATGATTGGACCCATTGGCTATTTTCTCACGGTCCACGGGTACCTTCAACGGCGTTCTTGGCTCCGTAAGCGGTATACTTCGCGGGCACCTTGACGAAGATATCGAACGACGCGCGGTGATCACCTCAGCCAGGAGGGTTCCGCGCGTATGGTACAATGTCTCCGTCAAATGGGGGGCGAGGAGGCTTGGTGAAATGAAAATTGGCGATATCCTTGTGGACCCGCCGATATTGTTGGCTCCTATGGCTGGGGTGTCCAACCGCGCATTTCGCGCCATTTCACGAAGCCAAGGGGCAACACTTTGCACGACGGAGATGGTCAACGCGACTGCGTTGGCGCACAAGAGCGCCAAAAGCTATTGGCTTATGGAATTGGATCCCGGCGAAACACCGGTGGGCATTCAAATCGCGGGCAGCGACCCGGAGATGATGGCTCAGGCGGCCGTGGAGGCGGAAGCCTTCGGGGCCGATTTGATTGACATCAATATGGGATGCCCCGTGAGTAAAGTGGTCAAAAACGGTGATGGGTCCGCTCTCTTGAATGATGCTGATCGAGCCGTCCGTGTGGTAGAAGCGGTGGTCCAGGCGGTAAAGGTACCCGTCACGGTGAAAATGCGGGCGGGCTGGGATCACGACTCTATCACGGCGCCCACCTTAGCTCCGCTATTTGAGAAGGCGGGAGCACAGGCGATTGCGCTTCATGCGCGAACTCGCTCCGACCAATATGTCCGGCCGGCCAACTGGGACTTTTTACGCCAAGTGCGAGAGCGGGTCAGTGTGCCGCTGATCGGTAATGGGGACGTGCAAACGCCAGAAGACGCGCGGAGGATGTTGGAGACAACGGGGGCGGACGCAGTCATGATTGGCCGAGCATCTTTTGGCGATCCATGGATTTTTCGTCGGGTCACCCACTACATCCAAACCGGCGAGCACCTGCCGCCTCCGACCGCGATAGAGCGGGCCGCAATGGCCCGATGGCATGTGGATCGCATGGTGGAGATTAAAGGCGAAGGAGTCGCCATTCCGGAAATGCGTAAGCAACTGGCATGGTACCTCAAGGGAACGCCGGGGTCGGCCGAGTACCGAAAGCGCACCCAGACCCTCACCACCAAAGCGGACGCCGTGGCATTAATTGAGGAGTGGCTGGAACATGCCCGGGACGCGGAACTGACATGGAATTAGTTCGCGTTGGGGATAAGTTGATTAGCGTTGAGAAAATCCATAATATGGTCGAGGAGATTTTGCAAGCCCGCTCACGGGGGCTATCCCAATCTGAGGCAGCCGCCCAGCTAGGGATCGACCGGGCCTTCGTGTCGCGGTTGGAAACGCTGGGCGAGGTTCGGCGTGGACGCTCGATTGCGCTGATTGGATTTCCGGTGGCCAATAAGACCCCAATCCTCGAGTTGTGTCATCGGCTTGGTGTGGACTTTAGCTTTGTCATGACCGATCAGGAGCGGCGGGCGTTTGCTGAGTCGCGCAGTGGCATTGAACTGGTCAACGAAATTTTTCGCCTGGCGCGGGATGTTCGTCGGTTTGACACGGTGATTCTTATGGCATCGAACATGCGCGTCCGGCTGCTCACGACACTCTTGGACGTGCACTCGGTGATACCGATGGTTTTAGGGGACACACCGTTGAACCGGGATGTCGAGGTGGATATTCCCGTGTTAGAATCCATCATTAAGGAAGTGCAGGGTCAAGCAGGAGAAGCGGGTCCGGTGTCGAATGAGGATTCCGTCTGATAGTCATAGCACCCTGTCTCCTGACGTACCATCGTGATACTAAAGACGGTTTTTTATAAAGAGAGGGAGTACCCATGGCCGAAAAAGAGTTACTAGTCTCGCCTGAAGGTTTGAAGAAACTCGAGGCGGAACTCGAGCACCTGACTACCGTGAAGCGGCGTGAAGTGGCTGAGCGGATCAAGACAGCTCGGGAATTCGGCGACATCTCGGAAAACTCCGAGTACGAGGACGCCAAAAATGAACAAGCCTTTATCGAAGGTCGCATACAAACTCTGGAAAAGATGCTACGTCAAGCACGCGTGGTGGATGCCGAAACCCAAGACCCAACCACGGTTCACATTGGCTCTCATGTGACGGTGCGCGACTTGGAGGAAAACATCGAGGAAGAGTATGTGATCGTGGGTGCTACGGAGGCTGACCCGATGAAGAATCATATTTCCAACGAGTCCCCCGTCGGCAAAGCCCTCATTGGGGCGAAGGTCGGCAGCCAGGTAGAGGTTAGCGCGCCGGTGGGCAAAATTCGTTTGGAGATTGTAAAAATCTCGTAAGTAATGGTGGGTGGACGTCAGCGTGGGCGAACAAGAGGGGCATTTTAACCCGCGGCAGGTACGGCTTGAGAAACTAGCCGGTATGCGGGAGCGG
>JAKADW010000173.1 GCA_021820165.1 Bacillota bacterium | reverse complement strand
GCACAGGGAGAGGTGGCCCCCATCGAGATGGTGGGGTTGCCCACCGGCTATCAATTTGGGGCTTTTTTGAATGTGTTGCTGACGCTCGGGCGCGGACGTCTGAGGGTCAGTCATGCCGTGCAGGGGGCGCTGAAGAATCTGGTCGCGGATGTTCGTCTGGAGGTGCTGGTATCCGCGACCTGTCCCAATTGCCCCGGGCTGGTTCGGCTTAGCCAGGAATGTGCGCTGGCCAACCCGGCGCGGATTCGGGCCGTCAGTATTGACGCGGTGCAACATCCGGACCTGGCAGGCCCCGGCATAGACGTGGTACCATTGACCCGCATCTGGGTGGATGGCCGGATGCGGGGCGAGGAAGCGGGTCTGATGTCGGAAGCCCGCCTCTACCATCTGATCCAAGCGAGCGTGAAAGGAGCCTTCCGGCGTGACAAAAGTTCTGAACCACATTAGCGAGGTGCGAGCCTGGAGCGCTCTTATGCACGAAAACGGGGACAGTGTGGCACTCGTCCCGACGATGGGTGCATTGCATGGTGGGCATCTGGCCCTAGTAGAGGAAGCCCGGCGCCGAGCGGCCCGGGTGGTGGTGTCCATTTTTGTGAATCCCTTGCAATTTGGCCCCCATGAAGATTTGGGTCGATATCCGCGTACCCTGGCGGCGGATTTGGAACAATTGACGGCTTTGGGAACCGATGTGGCGTTTGTCCCTACCGTCGAAGAGATGTACCCTGAGGGGCCGGCGCTCACGCGTGTGACGGTAACCGAGATGTCTCAGGTGCTGTGCGGTCGAACGCGGCCGACGCACTTTGAAGGGGTTGCCACGGTGGTAGCGAAGTTATTAAACATTGTGGGGCCGGATGTCGCGCTCTTCGGCGAGAAGGATTGGCAGCAACTGGCTATCATCCGCCGAATGGTCCGGGATTTAAACGTTGCCGTGGATGTGGTAGGGGTAGCCACCGTGCGGGACTCGAGCGGACTTGCACTGTCGTCCCGGAACCAATATCTTACCGAGAGTGAACGCGACCGAGCGAGTGCCCTCTACCGCGCTCTCGAAGCTGCCCGTGAAGCATATGACCAGGGACGACGGGACAGGCGGGTGCTGCTGGAGATTGTCCAGAAGACCTTAGCCGAGGCCGAAATTCAGCCGGAGTATGTGGAGTTGGCCGACCCGGACTCCTTAAAGCCCGCCCTCAATCACCTAGGCGGACCGACTTTACTCGCCCTGGCCGCACGGCTTGGCAAGGCCCGACTGATTGATAACGTGATTCTAGGAAGGACGTAGCAGATTCGGGCATATACTCCCCTGGACAAGGGGGGTTCCCAATGGTCAATGTGGTTTGGTTGGTGCTCATTGTAGGCGGAATCGTGGTGTCGGGACTGCACCACACCATGATCCCGGTGACTGAAGCCATCGTGACCGGGACCGAGAAAGCGGTCGAGGTCGCATTTGGTTTTATTGGCATTCTCACGTTGTGGTTGGGCATGGCCCGCATCGCCGAAGAGTCGGGGTTGATGCGGGCCTTTGCGCGATTCTTGGCACCCATTGTATCGCGCCTCTTTCCCGGTATTCCGGAAGATCATCCGGCGATGGGTAATATGGTAATGAACATGACGGCTAACATGCTGGGGATGGGCAGCGCCGCCACGCCTTTCGGTCTGAAAGCCATGGAAGAGCTGCAGAAATTGAATGACATGAAGGACCGCGCTTCGGCCAACATGATTACCTTTTTGGCCATCAATACGGCCTCCATAAACTTGGTGCCCGCCACGGTAATCGCCCTTAGGGTAGCGGCTAACTCTAAGAACCCGACGGTCATCGTCGGGCCAACGATCATTGCCACCTGTTTTTCCACCGTGGTCGCGGTGACCGTGGACCGTATTTTCCGGCGGTTAGCCAAGGATGAGAGCGCCCCGCCTCCCCACGATTAGCGGTACATCCAGTGGGCTAAGGCCACGGCAGCCACGAAGCCCGCCAAATCGCCAATGAGAGCGACCGGTAAAGCGTAGCGAGTACGGCGCACGGCGATGGAGCCAAAATAGAGGGTGATGACATAGAAGGTGGTGTCCGTAGAGCCTTGTAGGGTCGAGGCGAGGCGCCCCACAAAGGAGTCGGGACCGAAGTGGTGCAAGAGCCCGGTGGTGATCCCCAAGGCGGCCCCCCCTGACAAGGGGCGGACCAGCATCAGGGGAACCACTTCGGCGGGAACCCCGACATAGTGGAGCGGCTTCGACAGTACGTGAATGACTGAATCCAGTGCGCCTGACGACTCGAAGATGTTCAGGGCTACCAAAATTCCCACCAGAAACGGAATCATGGTGATGGCCATGCGGAACCCTTCTGATGCTCCCTCGACAAACACGTCATAAATCTTGACGCCGCGAATCCAGCCATAGAGGGGGATCGCCCCCAACAAAAAAGGAATCGCCCATACGGACACGGTATCGATGATGTGATTCAGCATTTGTGCGCCCCCGGACATGTCCCAAACGCCATGCGCCTGGTATACTGAACCCACGTTGGTAAATGCTAAACAATGGAATCAAGGCCTGTCTCAAACATATACAAGAACGGCCCGTTCCAGAACGGAAGGAGCGTTTTCATGTCTCTCGCCAGTCGTTTAGAAGAGTTGGGGCTCACGTTGCCCCCGCCGCCTAAAGCAGTAGCGGCCTACATACCCGCCATTATTAGTGGGAATTGGTGTCTGACCTCCGGTCAATTGCCATTCAAAGAGGGGCATTTAATCGCGGAAGGGCGCGTCGGAAAAGAGGTTAGTACTGAGGCGGCGTACGCCGCCGCTCAACAATGTGCTTTAAACGCCCTGAGTGTGGCGGCCGATGTAGCGGGCGGATTGGACCGTCTCCTTCGGGTGGTCAAGGTGGTCGGCTTTGTACAGAGCGACCCCGACTTTCACGGGCAACCACAGGTCGTCAACGGGGCATCCGAATTGCTCCAGAAAATTTTTGGCGACCAGGGTCGGCATGCCCGGTCTGCCGTGGGCACCAACGCGTTACCGTTAAATGCAGCGGTAGAAGTGGAGATCATGTTCGAGGTTCAGGGATAAATGGAGATGCGCGTCCAACGTATTTTGCAACAAGCAGGGCTGGCATCCCGGCGGGCTGCGGATGAATGGATTCGCCAGGGACGTGTAGAGGTGAACGGCGAGCGGGTAGAGTTGGGCCGAACGGCCGATCCCAGCCGTGACCGCATCACCGTAGACGGCAAACCCGTGGCCATGCCCGAGAGGCCTTTGGTCTATTTGGCCCTTCATAAGCCGCCGGGCTATACTACCTCCTGGAAAGATAGGCATGCAGAGCACCTGATTAAAGAATTGGTGCCGGACAAGTTCGGCCGCGTCTTTCCCGTGGGGCGGTTAGATCGCGACAGCGAAGGCCTCATTTTATTGACCAATGACGGCCAGTTGGCCCACGCTCTGATGCATCCCTCGAGTCAAATCGAAAAAGTGTACGAGGTATGGGTTGACGGTATTCCCCGCAAGTCTCACTTGGCCCGGATCAAGCACGGGATCGAATTGGAGGATGGGCTTGCCAAAGCGGACCAAGTGTCGCTCATCAAAAAAGAAAACCAGCGAGCACTCCTACGGCTCACGCTTCACGAGGGCCGTAAACGGGAGGTGCGGCGTATGTTGGACAGTATTGGCCACCCGGTGCAGCAATTAGTCCGGGTCCGCTTCGGTAACATCCGTTTGCAGGGGCTGGAGTCCGGGAGCCTTCGGCCGTTGACCCACCGGGAGGTACGGGAGTTAAAAGCATTGGTGCAAGCGGGCCAGGAAAGGACGAGGAAGCAGGGTGGATTCGCTCAGTCACGTGGTGAAAAGCATTTCGGAGGTCAGCCAGTATCGCGCCGAGGATCGGGGCATTCGGTCGGCGACCCCCGACGAAATCAGAGCCGGCCTCACCGCTGACGTTTACTTCGTCGGGACTCAGCAGATTTTAGAGACGCTAGGAAAGAATGATGAAATCGTCACGGCGGAGATTTTCGCTAATCATGCGGGGATTCTCGCTGGGGTTGAGGAAACCTTGGCGCTTTTGGCTCCTCTGGCCGTTACGGTGGAAGCCCTGGAGGACGGTCGCTCAGTGGCGGCCAAAGAAGTCGTCATGCGTGTGACGGGACGGTATCGGGACTTCGGTCTCTTTGAAACGGCGATCTTAGGGATCTTGGCCTCCTCATCGGGATGGGCGACGCGCGCTCGCGAGGCTGTGCTGGCTGCGGCCCCGGTCCCGGTGTCATCGTTTGGCGCTCGCCACGTCCACCCGGCGGTGGCGTCGGTGATGGATCGGGCGGCGCTTCTCGGTGGAGCGAAAGGGGCGAGCTCAATTTTGGGTGCACGGCAGGCCGGGGAGGTTCCCTCTGGTACCATGCCGCATGCCCTGTTGTTGATGGTCGGGGATACCGTCGCGGCCGCTCGCGCTTATGATCAGGTGATGCCTTCGGAAGCTCCGCGGATTGTTTTAGTCGATACTTTTAAGGATGAGGCCGAGGAAGCCATTCGGGTGGCGGAGGCTCTGTCGGGAAAACTGGCGGCCATTCGCTTAGATACCCCCAGGGAGCGCGGCGGGGTTACCCCAGCCTTAGTTCGCGAAGTCAAAGAACGTCTTAAGCAGGCCGGTCACAGCGACGTCGGCATTTTTGTGTCGGGAGGGCTGACTCCGGAACGAATTGCGGCTCTGAAAGAGGCTGGAGTGACCGGATTCGGCGTGGGCAGCTACATTGCGGCCGCTCCTCCGTTGGATATGACCATGGACCTCAAAATGGTGGCAGGCCGTCCCGTAGCGAAGCGAGGACGCATTCCTGGACTTACGGAGAATCCGGCCCTTCAGGTGAAACTTGCCAACGCTCCCGAAACGCACGGCTAAAAAGATTCCATGCATCGGAGTTCACGGTATCTTGGACCGCGATGGCCCAACTGGATTCGCCGCTTTCAAGCGCTAAGGCTAGTCGGTGGGGAAGCGCCTCAGCCGGGGAAAGCCAGGCAATGAGGCGCGCCCGGACTTTCCTACGGGCTTCGGGATCCTCGGGCAGATGCTCTTCGAGAACCCGGCAGGCGCCGGCCTGATCCCCGGACAGGTAAAGGGAGTCAGCTTGGGCCAGTCGGTTGGGATCATCGCTTCGGAAGATGTCCCAAAAAGGCGTGGCCGTCAGGCGATCAACGACGGTGAGGGCTCTTAGCAAACTGACCCGC